>JASLYX010000028.1 GCA_030739585.1 Candidatus Bathyarchaeota archaeon | reverse complement strand
GTCCAGTTTGACGACTTTTCTGTCTCTGGCGACCACTGGCACTTTCGAAACAAAAAACTGATGGATTTAGTAAATGTCGGCAGGTAGGGCCAGGGCTCCGCGTTAGAACTGATGGATTTAGCAAATGGAAGCAAGGAGGGCGATAGCATCTCACGCAAAAACTGATGGATTTAGCAAATGGCGGCAGGCAGGGCCAGGGCTCCACGTACAAACTGATGGATTTAGCAAATGGCGGCGAGGGGGGCTATAGCATCTCCTGACACCCGATTTTCATACTTTTTGAAGGGTCTATTTTTGAAGCTTGTTTTATAAGGAAAAAGTGTCCAGTTTGACGACTTTTCTGTCTCTGGCGACCACTGGCACTTTCGATATGCAAAAACTGATGGATTTAGCAAATGGCGGCAGGTAGGGCCAGGGCTCCACGTAAAAACTGATGGATTTAGCAAATGGCGGCGAGGAGGGCTATAGCATCTCGCGCAAAAACTGATGGATTTAGCAAATGGCGGCGAGGAGGGTTACAGCATCT
>JASLYX010000027.1 GCA_030739585.1 Candidatus Bathyarchaeota archaeon | reverse complement strand
CTAGCATCTCCATGGGAAAACGCTATCCGCTCCCAACGTCACATTTCCCTGAGGATTCATGGCGCACTCCCCGAGGCACAGGCCCTCATTCAAGCTCTGGCTGGAGACAGACGAGGGGATGGTCTTCGGGCCAGGGCTCTACAGACTGCTCAGGAAAATCTCGGAGGTCGGAACCCTCAAAGCCTCTGCCGAGGGGCTGGGGATGTCCTACAGGTTCGCCTGGGGACTCATCCACAAGGCCGAGAAAAAAATCGGACAACGTCTAGTCATGTCCCATAAGGGAGGGAGGTCAGGGGGCGGTGGCGCCGAGCTCACGGAAGTTGGGCGTCAATTCCTCGACGAGTTCTCCCACGTCGAACTCATTCTCAACGAGCTCCTCACCAACTGGGGGACCAGCGAGAGAGAGCGCCCCCTAGTTCGCTTCAGTGCGGTTGTATCGGGATTAGATGAACGGGATGGAGACACCCTGCTCACTGTCGCAATCGAATCCATGGAAATCGAGCTGAGCATCCCGAGTGAAAGAGCCAAGGGTCTAAAGGTT
>JASLYX010000026.1 GCA_030739585.1 Candidatus Bathyarchaeota archaeon | reverse complement strand
GATTTCTTTTCCTCCTCCTACTAAGATGCTTCAATTCGGAGGGTTCACAATCCTTACGGATCATCAGTATGCCCGAAGACATTCTGATAGGAAGTCCCATTCGGGTATCTCTGGATCAAAGGCTGCCTGCGCCTACCCAGAGCTTATCGCAGCTTGCCACGCCCTTCATAGTCTCTCAAGCCAAGCCATCCACCAGACGGCGTCAGCGTGTCAGAGATTCTTCTACGGTTGCTTGCGCGACTATGTATGGCGATAATTGTGAATATAATCCACTACGCCCTTCATTCAACAAGTTTACTTGTTGAATTGCATTCAAATTTCCAAACTAATAACCATTACACAATCTAACCGCACTATCTTTCTAAGGAGGTGATCCGGCCGCAGGTTCCCCTACGGCCACCTTGTTACGACTTCTCCCCCCTTGCCAAGCTCAGGTTCGATGACGTCAATTAGGCGTCACCTCGCCCAAACCCAACTCGGGTGAAGCGACGGGCGGTGTGTGCAAGGAGCAGGGACGTATTCACCGCGCGGTGTTGACACGCGATTACTAGGGATTCCAGATTCGTGAGGGCGGGTTGCA
>JASLYX010000025.1 GCA_030739585.1 Candidatus Bathyarchaeota archaeon | reverse complement strand
ACCGCTTTGACGGGAGCGATGGCTTCCAGTTCGATGACTACATCGCGACTCCCTATCTCGCCTGCGTGCAGGCGGAGGTCCACTCCCTCGAACACGTCATACACTCCGGGGCGAACGAGTCCGTGGGTGTCAGAAATAACTCCAATGTCCATTGTTTTGTATTCACTCCCTTAGAAAACAGGCGACATGATGACCGGGTCGCGCTTCCTTGAGTTGCGGGATGGATTCCTCGCATTGTTTCTCGCGAATGGGGCACCGTGTATGGAAGGCGCATCCTCTGGGCATGTCCATGGCGTTCGGAAGGTCGCCTTTAATTTTCATGCGTTCTTTTTTCGTTTCCGGATCAATGGATGGAATCGCCGCCAGCAAAGCTTCTGTGTAAGGGTGCTGTGGTTTATTGTACAGTGGTTCGCTGTCGGCAAGTTCAACTATTTTTCCAAGATACATAACCGCCACACGGTCACAGAAGTGTCTGACTATGGCCATGTCATGGGAAATGAACAAATAGGATATTTGCATTGATTCCTTGAGGTCGAGGAGTAGGTTGATCACTTGGGCGCGAATAGAAACATCGAGCGCGGAAACCGGTTCATCGGCAACGATCAAACTCGGATTCAATGCAATGGCCCGGGCGATTCCGATGCGTTGTAGCTGCCCGCCGCTGAATTCGTGAGGATATTTGTCTGCCTGGTCGGATGACAGGCCCACTTTGTCTAACAACCCTACGACACGTTCTTTTATTTTTGAGGGATTGGTGAACTCATGGATGTCAAAGGGTTCTTCCAGAATCTTGTCGATCCGCTTTCTCGGATTGAGGGAGGCAAAGGGGTCTTGAAAAATG
>JASLYX010000024.1 GCA_030739585.1 Candidatus Bathyarchaeota archaeon | reverse complement strand
GGGAAGACGATCTTGAGACACTCGCCCAGTCCACTCAGAGGGAATACCGAAGAAATCTAAATCAGTTTCTAGAGTTTCTCGGGATCGACCACGAAGGGCTTTATTTGATGCATATTGAAGTCCTCAAATCCAATGACCCCCGAGACAGGGGTCAAGTAAAGAGACTACTCGTGAAATACCAGAGAAAGATGAGGGATGAAGGATATTCTTCCAGCTCAATTGATATGGTGAAGAAAGCGGTCAAGCGGTTCTTCGAGGCTAATGAAATCGACTTCAGCGCCAAGAAGAATGGAATCAAACTTAGAGTAAATCCGATAGGGAAGGCGACCAGAAGCCATGTTAAAGTTATGTTGGAATTATCGAGAGAGCTTAGAGATAAAGTCCTAATTCACGTCCTAAAGGATTCAGGTCTGCGCATTGGTGACGCCTTACGGTTGAAGGTGAAAGACCTTACCGAGAATAGGGATAGGGATGACTTCCTCTGTGTTAACATTTTGCAGGAGAAGACAGAGAATAAAGCCCAACCCTGTTTTGGTTTCGAGACGACGCAAGCTGTTGACCGATGGCTGAATTATCGAGAGCGTGAAATTTTGCCTTTCAAGTCTAATGATTATCTCTTCATATCGACTGACACACGTCACCCGAGTTATGGGAAACCTCTGAACAAAAATGCTGGAATCGCAATCTTTCAGAGACTAAGAAGTCGAGGGAAAGCGCAGAGACCCAATCTTGATTGGACCAAGATTAGCGCACACAGTCTCAGAAAGTACAACACAAGTCGACTCGAAAACAGCGATATGAAAAGCATAAAAATTGCAAGGATGCAGGGAAGGAGGATTAAGGATTCTCGGGAGCATTATGCCACCTTCTCCAATAAAGAGATACTCAAAGCCTACAAGAAACACTATAAAGCAATAGCCATCACTCAGCCAGAGTTCGAAGACCTAGAGGAGCGGTTAGAAAAAACAGAATCTCTCTTGAGCCACTACGCTGAAAGATCTAGTCAAAAAGAAAGGCGTGCGAAGTGGGAGGACAGAATCGAAATCCCCGCTAAGGGAACACCGACAGGGATCGTTTCTGATGTTGTCTACGACGTAGATGGGATCGCTGAGAATATGCCCAAGGCTGACATGATCAAGTTGATAATGGCATTTCAGAAGCGGTTAGAGGCTGAGGAGTAGCTCCCCCCCTTTTTCTTCAATCTGTTGAACATTAATAAACCGTTAGTCTATCCCCTGCGCAGTCGATTGACGGGTCTTTTATGCTCTAGTATCGTGATTTATCTGAGTTGAAGCTTTCCCCGACGTATAACCTCGCCGC
>JASLYX010000023.1 GCA_030739585.1 Candidatus Bathyarchaeota archaeon | reverse complement strand
CTTAAGGATTTAATCCACTGCTCGGGTTTCTACAACCAAAAGGCCAGAAACATCATCGCTATCAGCCATGTTCTCGTGTATGATTCCCAGAACATACTTTTTAATTAGAACTGGTTGGAGAAGTCTTAATAAATATAGTAGTCTTTAGACCTTTTTTCATATTATGGGCATATATATTCTAATCACCACCTCCTAATCAGAATGGAGAGAAAGCAGGTTTGGGTCGAGCCGGACCTTCACGGTATTCTAGTGCAAACTAGGGATGAGCATCGCCTCGGTAGCTTATCGAGGGCTCTAAGGTATCTGTTGAACGGCGGATCGATGTGAGATCATGTCCAAGGAGGAACGAGAGATGTTTAGTCCGTTGAGGACACCGGGGAATATCGAGCTTGGTCTCGACATCAGGACTTCGGATAGGCAGTCCTGCTTTCACCCCGTCTCGACTTCCTTCCCTCAGACTTGGGCATTATCGCAGGATGGAGAACACAGAAACCGGATAAAGAGATGATGGCGATCTCCGACATACTGACCAGAGAACGACATGACATCGAGAAAGTGAAAGATGAATCCCTCTCTCTAATGGTCAAATCTGATTTGACTAATAGCCAATATACTATCTATACTGAAACAATAGTCAAATTATATGATGATATTACTAATTCACATGACGATCCGGTTCTTTCAAGAAGATTAGTCAAATCCCTTTTTACTATTGCCGGATCATATTTCGGTCTCGATGTAATCTTACACCTCCACACACACAGAGCCTACACTCACCTAGAACTCTGGAAAAAATACGGAGTCACCAAACAAACAGCACACAGGATCAAAGAGAGACTCGTAAACCTCGACATCATGAACCCGGAAGCTGTAACCATTAAGAGCAGACCCAATCCCTCCAAGAGAGGACCACATCCAGCCGTCTACACAGCCAAAGGCGTTACACCTGAAGATGTAACAAACGCAATAGAGAGATACTTCACACATTATCCAAAACCAAGCGACACAAAACATCAAGGAGAATTAATCTCAATAGCCGACGAGATTGAGTCCTTCTTCCAAAAAAGATCGATAAACGATGTCAGCATCGGAGACCTGAACAGGTACTTTTCAAACATCTACAGCCGAGAAAACATTAGAGAAATAGCTCCAATTCTGAAAGAAAGAGGAATAAAAGTATGGGGCTGAGAGTGGGAGAAAAATCAAGGATGTTATAGTATGAGTAAGAATAAGGGCATCTTCAGGGAGACTCGTAGGGAGCTTCTGGAAAACTTGGGCGAGGTCATAGAGACAGCCCTCAATAAATTCGCTATGACACGCACGAAGAATAACACTCGACAGGGTTGGGCTCGTGTAATCATCTCTGCGGTGGGAGAGTCTGGAAAGATTCTTCGTGACTTTGAGATCGCCGACTTGGTGGCTCGGGTCG
>JASLYX010000022.1 GCA_030739585.1 Candidatus Bathyarchaeota archaeon | reverse complement strand
GAGGTCAACTATGAAGGGTTGGATATGGAAAGAATAAGCAAATCAGAAACAATAAACCACAACGCTCCTCCTTCGAATCGAAGGCTGATTAAGCTCTTTCTAGATGACTGCACCCTACGAGGTTACAGTTCAGAAACAATTCGAAGCCACAGATCAAACCTGAGGATTATCTCCGATTTTCTTTTAGATCGAGGCTGGAATATTCTGGAAGCAGACAAAAATGCGCTCAAAGATTTGCTGAGATATCTTGTCACTGAACGTAATGTGGGAGTTAAGACTCAGAACCACTATTTCAGCGTCTTATCAAGTTTCTTTGAATACCTTGTCTACGAGGAATATGTGATGAGTAATCCGGTGTTGGGCTTTAGGAAACGCTACCTGAAGAACTACAAGAACCATCAACCACAACCTATGAGAAAACTGCTCAGTGTTGATGAAATGTCTCGACTGATAAATAGCGTTCTGAGTATTAGGGACAAGACGTTGATGACCATCCTGGCTAAGACAGGTGTGAGGCGTGGAGAACTCATCTCAATGGATGTAGATGATGTTGACTGGAGTCATCAGAGGATTAAGTTGAAGCGGAAGAATAAGCGGAGTAATCTTTACGTGTATTTTGATGAGGAGACAGCAGTTGTTTTGAGTCGTTGGCTCAGGATAAGAGGTGGATGTGCAAAACAAGGTGAACAGGCGCTTTTTATTGGTGATCGTGGGGGCAGAATAGGTAGAAATATTGTTTATAATATTGTAGCCAATCATGCTGAGAGGCTTGGTTTTCATGATCCGTCGAGTTCTCGGCTTGAGGATCATTTTAGTCCTCATTGTTTCAGGCATTGGTTTACTACGCATTTGCGGAGGAATAGGTTGAGCAGGGAGTTCATCAAGGAGCTTCGGGGTGATTCTCGTGGGGAGGCGATTGACGTTTATGATCATATTGATCATGATGAGCTCAGACAAGCATACCTCGCAGCTGTCCCACGATTGGGCATTATATGACGCGAAGACGAGTTAGCAATTCAATAAAGAAAACTTCAACTCTGCGCCAGTTTCATTTTAATCACTCGAGCTACCCAGACGCACGTCGACACATCAACATCTATGACGCCAGTGACGCCAATGACGCTATATTCGGAAGCATTTCAAGCATCATAACGACCCGCATGAACATGTTGGGTCCTCCAAGAAGAGACAAGTGAACTCAATTCACCCACGGACTCGAAGGAATCCCGTTATTCAATGATTTTGATCTTTAAATGAGGGCAATATTCACAGCTACCCTTCAAAGGAGTAAAATGCTTTACCGAGTGCTCGATCGATATCAGTTTTCCAATCAGCAGATCTCTCAGGTCTATTATCTTTTTGAGAGCTTCAGATTCTACAGTCACAAAAGACGAACTAGGAAACGGGCGCACGCGTGGAGGTGGTTTTTCTGATTTCATTAGGATATCCTTCAAATCGTTTGTATGACCTAGAATGGGATATCTATCACTCTCTGCTAATCCTGTCTCTTTCATCATATTCCGGTATTCTAACATCCGCTCATAGATATCCTGATAATACCCAGATTTCAGGTGCTGCAACAGACACATCTCGTCAGGATGCTCAAGAGACTCGGCTCCAAGATTATCAAAAACCAAAAGGTCCAGCCAGAGATGGATGTGGACAGATCTTTCGGTCAAAGATTCTAGCAGCTTCCTAGAGTGCTTCAAAGCCAGTTCGTGATCGCCTTTGCTAAACTTTTTCTGACCTACCTTCAGAGAGTATTCAGCATTATCGAGTTCGATCAGATCTAGGCCTCTCAGTAAACGAAGATCATGTTGTATGCTCCTGTTCGAGATACGCTTCGTCTTGTTCGTATTCACGCATTCTATTATTTCCCCTGCTGGGACATGATTTTTTTCTTTGATGTAATCTAGGATTTGTTTTAATCGGATGACCCTTTTACTTCTGGTGTCCCCTCCAACATGTTCATCAAATGACGTAAATGTTCACCATTCTCAATATAGGTGAACATTATAATATAAGCGTGATATGGATTCGCAAACGCGGTGCAAAACATCGTTCCTCGGGGCTTGGCTGGAGCCGGAGATAAAGGCTCTGGTGGTCGAACTCGCGGGTCTGAAGGGTGTCAGCCTCAGCGAGTATCTCAGAAACCTTGTCTTAGATGATCTGGATCGGCGCCAGGCCTTTGCCGACGTATTCAGGGGAGCTTGATGATGAAGAGGAAACTAAGAGTTCTAGGACCGTGGCAGGAGTTTGTTGATGTGTTAGTTGATGTTGACGATGTGAGGGGAGTCCTCGTTTTCAGGCGGCATTCTGTCGCTGTGCCCTTTGAGATGTTCACGAGACATCCACAGTTGACATCGTTGATTGGGATTAAGATTAGACTTCTCAGAACAGATCTCCCTGATCGCAAATTCATCGTTACGGTAGCGGAACGTGTCCATGTCCCTCCTCAGCAGACGGATGTTTGCCATGAACTTGGAGATGAGCCGAGATATGTCTGAGATAGCAGTGGACAAGACTGCATTCCCCGCCTTTCAGCTTCAAATGGTCGTTAAAGAGAAGATCGATGAGCATAGTGAACCCGAAGAATCGCATCCCGGTTGCTTACTCACAGAAAAGCAAGTCCAAGAAGTAAAACTCACTGCATATAGACGGGGTTTGAACATTAGCGATTTTCTAAGGGAGATTATTCTTCCAGCGTTGGAAACCCCCAAGGGGAGTCTGAAGAATGGAGCCTCTTCGTTGGTGAGTAAATGACCAATAAAGCTCAATTCGTGAAGCTTGGTGACGGCAAAATCATCTCTATTGAAGAATACCCCCAGAATGCTAGAGACAGGCTGGAAACTGAATTAGAACAGTCGAAAATCGAGATTTCATTACAGGATCTTTCAAGCATCCTCAGTTCCACTGTGAAGCGCGATATTCACAACAAGCTGATTACTTTTCTTGGTATGATCCTAAACTACACTTCAGAGGATCAAGTCAACATAGCTTTTAATTCCGAGTCTTCCACAGGCAAATCATACATACCCCGGGAGATTGCCAGATATTTCCCTGAAGAGGACGTCCTAGAAATTGCATATTCAAGTCCCACCGCTTTCTATCATGAGCTAGGTGAATGGGACGAGGAAAAGAAGATCAAAAAGATTAACCCCAAGATTAACTCTAAAAATGAATTATAAGTGGATTGCTGAATCTAGAGTATCAAAGAAGTTCAAGAATCTTGAAGTTCTAAATTCATACCCCGTAGGAAAGGATGGAATGCATTTCTTCTATGAAGTAATTTGTATTGATCCTTCAAAACCAGAAATAAAATCAGACAAACAATTATCTTGGATAACTAAACCAGGACACAAAAAAAGATTTGATCCGTCAATGACTTCCAATCCCTCATACGATATTGCTGAGAGACAATCTGATGGCTGTACGCCTTTGATATATTGGTCTTGTATTAGTACAGAT
>JASLYX010000021.1 GCA_030739585.1 Candidatus Bathyarchaeota archaeon | reverse complement strand
TTGGGTACGCCTACGGTTCGCCATTCTATCATCGTCATCACCTCTCCATGTCTCGGCTCACAGTCAGGACAGACCCGACCGCCAGCGGTGATCCATTGGAAAGATGAAATCTCATTAGCCGCCCAAACAGCTCCCATTGCCAATGCTGCCGCCCTTTCAGGGGCATTAATGACAGAGGACTTAATACTGTTCTTAAATGCGCCAAATATTCTTCCTCCTGCTCCCAGATCGGAAGCGAGGACATTCAAAATCTCTGCATCTATCATTCCAGCAAGTCTCATCGTTTCGATTTGTGCCTGAAGCTCAAGAACCGTCTTAGAGACGGCGGCTGCGAGCATGACCAGCAGGCTTGCTTCCATGATGTCAAGTTCTTCTTCAAGTTCTTCTATCTCAGGCACTTGTAGAGTACCCGGCTATATGACTCAACGGGTTCGTACCCGCCAGACACGCTTTCTGAATCCTCGCTGAAACCTCTTCTACAAAGATCATTGCAATATCTTCAAATGCTTGGTTACTAATCCCGAACCATACTCTCTTGACCTGACCTTTACCTTCCTGATGGTGTTGCCCAATCTTTTGTCGGGATCGTTTTGGCTTCTCACTACCCCCTTTTGAAGTGACACGAACCGTTATCTTCTCCATACGCTTCGTTTTGGTGACCTTTTTGGCACGTTCCAGATTTTGCATGATCCCTTCGGCTACAAGGGGGGTTTCTGGTGATCTTAACGGGGGGCGTTTCTGTCTTCGTTTTCTGAGAATTGTTGACTCCCTCAATGCTATGAGTCGATCCCCGGAAACACCTTTTCCACGCTCAAGGCGTTCAAAGTGGTCTTTTGTGACGATGTTAGCCGATTCCTTTAATTGCCTGTCCCATCCACGGAGCGGAATCTTGGCAAGGTCGAAATCAGCCTGAACTTGGAAGTTGATGTTCATATCTTTTGCACGATCTTATTAGCGAAGTCCTTACCAGCCTCTAATCCGTCCTTTATCGTATCTCTGTGTTGGGATAGAAAAGTCGCTGCAACGCTCTCTAAATAAGGTTTTGTATTTTCTAACAATTTATTTAAATCTATTTGTTCCAATATCTTCTCAGCACTATCGTCAATGGTCTTTTGGATACTATCAACGCGATTGAGGTGTTGTAGGACAAGTGCCATTACGTTGCCAGACCCCTGAAATTGAACGGGGACTCCTCCTGTGGCTTCTCCTGTGGCTCTTCTTCTGGAATAGCACTCACCATCTCCGCAATCTGTTCTTCGTTCATGTCAGGGTTGTTATGCCGGAACCAATCGGCTTTGGATGATAGTCCGTTGCTCCATTCCCACTCCCACTGCTCCCTTTCCTCTCTTGCTGATGCCGGGAACCGCGGTTCACTGAAATCCACTGAAAATTCATCAGAAAGCCGTGATCCATGTGCTTCCAAGATCGCTTTGTCGATTTCAAAGCGTTTTTGCTCGACAGGTCGCCAAATCATCTCCACATCGCCCTCAACGCCTTCTGTAAGGTCGATTTCGAGCATTTTCAGGGCTTCTCCCGTCACGCCGTCTCTACCAAGAGCCCATTTTGTCTTTAAATTGTTGTTATAAGCCACGGAATCGACCAAAAAGCGGATTCCTTCGACATATTTCTGTAAATCGCCACCGGGGGCCGCAAAATTGAAGTTTGACCCCTCTGGAAGGATTAAAGGCTTGTCTACACCCAATTTCATCCTCGAAGCGTCGTCAATCCCCATTACAACGGGCTGTCCGAGCATTTGGAGCCTCATAGACAGCGACATTTCGGTCAACATGATATTTACGGTACGATTCATGTTAATAATGTCCGAAGCACCCTCTCTCCACCAATCAGTCGTCATTGGATGCCTGTGAGCGTAGGTAATTGGGACAATCCCGTAGGGATTAATCATCTGTTCGTTACCATCAATGGCTATAATCTGCCCTTTCTGGGTAATTTTGTAATGTTCGTCGGGGCTCCAGTACACATAGACCATTTCGGAGACTTTTTGCTTCTCCTGAGAGAAGAGGGGGTAAATAATAGCTACGGGCTCTGATTCATGAGGGAGAAAAAGGGGATAAAACTCGGTGAGGATGTTATATCTGACCATTTCTTCCTCTTCATCCCAAGTGGATAGAAGTGCCATTGTCCCCAATAGGTAGGTTAGTCTTTCAAACTGAACCATAGCCGAGTCTAACCCTTGAACACGCTCGTGATAAGCCTCATTCGATCTTTGAGGAGGCTGTTTATAAGCAATAGCCCTGCTGTTGACCAATTTCCCCGTAATATTCTGGGCAACAACCGGGGTCTGTTGGAGCGATTCAGAGGCGAAATAGGATGATATATCCGTCTCCAGTTCCGAAATAAACCCCTCGTAGTAGTTCAGAGCCCGATACCTTTCTTCTGTTCTTTTGTGTAATACGTCATCTAAAAATTTCTTAAGACTTCTTGTGACAGCCTCGCTTGACAAGTCCTGAATAATCATGCTTTATAAATCCGATCTCCATCTACGAAAGTGTCCAGATTCCATTGAGTCGCATCAGTTTTTAGGCTTTTGATTGATCTTAAAGCCACCAACAGGGCGACTATAAAAACGACATTCACCGCAAGGCTTACACCCAATAAGAAGGCTACCACGTCACGGAATATGCCTCTCGCTTGATGACGGGAAACAGGTAATGCACACCATATCCAAAGGCATCGCTTATGTGCGACAGCTTTAATTGTGTTTTGTCAATATCACCTTTCCGCCAAACGACCCGTTCCAGATCGTTTATCAATTTTGGACAATTCTCCATAGAAAATTTTGAAACTTTATCATTTACCCTTAAAAGCTGGTTCACAGCGTTTACTCTATCTCGTACCGGGGGATTTTTGCGTTTTGCATAGACTCTAAGCCCCTTTTCCTTTAAAATTTGGTGATCTGACTTCTGACTCGATGTTTTTCTCGCCGCACCCGTTGCATCGGGATAAATAATCGCATTTGGATATTTCTCCTTAATAACCTCCGCCATATCGAATGTGGTGGAGTTCGCCATGAAAAATTCATCAAAAACGTGGCAGGTATCGCCTATTTTGCAAAATGCCACCGCCGTCATGGGATTTACGTTGAAATCCATCCCGATGTGGACTTGATGATACTTTTTGAGTTCCTCAATATCTTCCCGCTCGTATATGTGGACATCCCGACTAAATTCTTTGTAAACGCGCCCCTCCTGAAGATTGACGAACTTCCCGTGGATATAAGCGTCAACCATCTCCTCCGTATAACCAGAAACAAGCGATTCCTTATATTGCTCTGGGAGATAATTGTTTTCTAACGTGGAGGCAAACGCTACTCCCACATCGTAAGACTGTTCCTGATTCGCGATGAGATCGTATCCCCAATTCAGGGATTCAGGTGTACCTGTTAGGAAAATTTCCCTTTGCTTCGCATCTGGATGCCTTACACGCGAAAGTGCCACGTCAAATACATCCTTACTCTGGATAAATGGCTCATCTATACCCACCGCAGCCAGAGATTGACCTAAAAGTGAGTGCGGATCGTCCCCTGATCCAATCCATATCACGCCATTCCAATTCATAATTCTAATTTCATTTTCCGATTTGTTGTGTGTGAATGTCAAACCTGCCCTACCCAAAATATCCTTAAGCGTGGGGATAATCGTTCTCCGCGCCATCTTGTAGGACGGGGATACATACATTACAGGGATTCCAGAATTGACATAGGAAAGGTAGATCAACCTGATAGCCCCTATATACGTTTTACCCGATCCGTAGCCTCCAACTAAACAACGGATATACGTTGGGAGGTTCCAAAATTTCTTTTGGGCCGGGAGGAATGTCCCGGAATCGATTACGAAACGGGACACGGTGTAAATATTTTGTGTACACGGGCTGAGGTCATTTAATGATCACCTCATCGGTTACAATCTCGGTAACTTGCAACTCTTCCCGCACCCGGCCGTCCATGCGATCAAGGCAAACTTTTATTGCGTTGATATCGCCACGTAACGCCATGTTGTAAAGTTGCTGCGCT
>JASLYX010000020.1 GCA_030739585.1 Candidatus Bathyarchaeota archaeon | reverse complement strand
TCAATAATTATAGGTTTTAGGACCGATGAGGTGCTTTTCAGCCAGCCGCTCCTCCCCCACACACGAGTGGATCAAGCTCAAGACTCACATGATCACCGCCAACTAAGGAGACCCCATGCCTCACAGGGCCTCCATGAACCAGCAGAAACAAAGCATCTCCTAACCCACCCGTCCATCCCAGACTCCAGCCTCAGGTGAAGAAGGCCACACATAACATTCCTAAAACGAAGAATAATACTCGCGCTTGCCCACGCGAATTATGGTATAAAAAACTCGGGTAGATGAGCTTTTTAACTGAAAACATATGTCGCTCACTATAACTCTCAGATTACACTTATTTTACGGTATCGACAAGCCGTTCACCTGATCATTTCCCCGAGATTGACCCTTAACGAGAGTATTTTAAACTAAAATGTAAGTCCTCTCTAACTTCATATAGGATAAATTCACGCACACTAAACGATTAGCAACTATCTATAAATCAAATATCCTACACTCATAGCACCCTAATACCAGTACTATAATACCCAAACCAGTCAAATCAACTATCAAAAGGCACCCGGAACCTGTAAAACGTTTAACGTAAAACGTTCAACAATTCACACTTAACACGTGTGTGTGTTTTTCGTGTTTTTGTGTGTTTAGAGAGAGAGTGAGAGAGAGAAGGGGAGAGAAAGAGAAGGGGTTTGGGTTTGGGGGTATAATTTTATCCCCCTCCAAAGGATATATTCCCATGGCAGGAGCCAACGCCCATCAGCACGTATCAGACCAGGTCTACGAGGACCTCCTCAACAATACCAAGACCGAGCTCCTCGTCCAGCGCAGCGATTACTACCTCAACAAGTTGAAGGGCAAAAAATACCTCATCATCAAGAACGACGAGAAACCGGAAAAACCCAGAGCAAGGTTCCTCGTCCAGTCCATAAACGAGGAAAGAGGTTCCATCCGTGAGGACATATACGGCCAGACCGTCAACGGGATTTATCTGAGGATAGAACTCAAGCTCAGGCAGAAAACAAGATAATTTTTTCTCGTTATAAGAAGAACCTGAGGGTGATAGCAACGGGCGCGCAAGCATCGCCTTTACCGGAGGAGGAAGAAAAAGTGCGGGGAGAGGGATTCGAACCCTAGGAAGCCTGTTCACTACAGGGACGGGGGAACCGCGGGCATGATGGACTGGGTCTTCAAGAAAGTCCCCCACAGGGAGATATTCGAGAGGACCGGCATCCAGTTCATATCCCTGAACACGCTGTACCAAATCGCAAGCCTGGTGAAAAACCACGATTCCATCCTCAAGAAAGCGTTATGCTACCTGGGAATGCCTGATCTTATCCACTACTGGCTCACCGGGGCCAAGACCTGCGAGCTGACCCATGAGACCACGACCCAGATGCTAAACTTGAAGAGTGGAGACTGGGACAGAGAGACCCTGGAGGCATTAGAGGTGCCCACGGACATCTTTCCATTTATTCTTGACCCTGGGACGAGGATCGGAGAGCATCAGGGAGTCCCTGTAGTTGCCCCTGCATGCCATGACACGGCCAGCGCGGTGGTCGCGGTCCCGACCACGACGGAGAACTATACATATCTCAGCAGCGGCACATGGAGCCTCCTAGGCATGGAGCTGGATGACCCCCTGATCAACGACGAGGTATTCGCAGCGAACATGATGAACGCGGGGGGGGAGCCGAAGGTAAGTATAGACTCCTCAAGAACCTGGCAGGGCTATGACTGGAGCAGGAGTGCTGGAGGACCTGTGAGTCCATGGAGAACCGGGGGCTGGAGTATTACATCCGGGAAGCCGAGAAGGCGACACCGTTCACATCGATAATCGACCCCGATCATCCATCCTTCCTCGCCCCTGGAGACATGCCATCCAGGATTAAGGGAATACTGCGACGAGACCGGGAAGCGCGGGCAGAGGATACGCGTCGTGTACGAGAGCCTTGCTCTGAAATAGCGGGTCGTCTTGGAGCAGTTGGTCGAGCTTACAGGGAGAACCGTGGAGTGTATCCACGTGATCGGCGGGGGCGCCCAGAACGCCCTCCTGTGCCAGATGACCGCCGACTCCACAAGGGTTCCCGTTATTGTGAGGCCTGTTAAGGCCACGACTCTTGGGAATGTCATCGTCCAATTGATCTCTTTGGGGCTGATTGATGACGTTAAGCAGGCCCGTGAGGCCTTAGCTGGATCATTGAACGTTGTAACCTACTATCCTGATGAGAATGAGGGTTGGGATTATGGATACCAGTTCCTCAGAGACTTGATGGATTCGGGGTAAGTCTTCCCTAGATTCCTGTCTCCATTCACAATCAAGTGCGTGAGGAGAGGATGTGTATGATTCGTGCACAGATTCCAGGAGAAGGTCAATGGATATAACGAATACTAAGATTGTTAATCATGGTAGACTGGGGGGGATTCACCAATAATTTTGACAGAAACGATTTGTTTAATCTTTTGGCGGGGTACGAACCCTTCTAGAAATGAAAACAAAAGATATATTCTTCGATATATTTCATCTTACCATCTGAAAACCTGAGAAGCCTTCTTCCTCCAACTCTGTTCTCAAGGTTGTCCATGAGGTCATAGAAATAGTCGAGTTAGACAAATCTATCCAAAGTCTATCACGTGCAAGTGAATGGTTTGTTTTCTCTTATGGCGTCCCTTACTGCGCGCGCAATCATTATCCCAGTGGAAGGAGTTAAAACTTTTCGATCGGTGCTCTTGAAAGTTTCAACGACCAAGTTTGCGTAGGTTGATCCTCCTAATGCTACGATACAGGGATATTCAGAAAACCGGTCCTTAACCTGTTCCCTTAAGGTTGATAACTCGATAGGATTGGTTTTGGGAACATCAAATCTAACGTCATAATCTTCAGAGATAATAAAGTCAGGTTCAATGAAACCATATTTCGGTGAGAGAATCACCCATTTATCAGAAAAGGTTTCAGCGTACTCTCGATTTACCTTGAAAGGCGGTCCTGTGTATACATTTTTAGCTAAAGTAGGTCTAGCATTTGGGTTCATTTCCCAGATTTTCCTTCTACCGCTAGGTACAACGACTAAGGATTTCATAAATTGAGTATACGAATATCCTTTAATATATTATTCGATATTCTTTTGTGGGCTACAACTATATTGTTTAATTTTATCAAACAATGGTTTCAGATCATTCAATATAGTTAATATTTCTTTAGGTAGTTTCGTTAAATATTCATTTATTATTTCATCATATATTTTCATATTTCTGCAATTAGATATTTATTTGAGGTGATAGATAATTTATTTTTTCTTTTTGTTTTGACCTCTCTTATTAATATATTAATGTTTTCTTCAAGTTCCGTGATAATCTCATTGCTAGAATCACATGCGCTCGCAATATTTCTCCTGACCTCTTTTTCGCCTACACGGGTTAAATTTTCCAGAATTTTATCAATCCATAAATCACTATACAATTCACAGATATTTTCTATAAATGAAAATTTCTCACCTAACTTCATTTAGGACACAATAATCTTGAAAAAATAAGTTTAACGCTACCGATTCTTATCTGAGAAATTCTCAGCTAACCATATTTATCCACCTTGTGATATTCCATCGTCGCGTTTCAATGCCGGAAGGTCTTCAGTTTAATCTTCATGAGCCTAGGATTACCCAATTTTTCAGCGAGTGCTTTCCGACGATTGGAGAAGGTACTCCTCATGCTTTTTGAACTCACACCCCAAAGAGACTCGTCCAAGCCCTTTTTCTTAGTCAAAGGCGTGAGCATAGAGACTAGTTTCTCTGAGACCTTTACTTGTCGAGGCTTACTCCGCTTAGCTGGAGCGTTTAAAGTAATTATTCTCCGTTCAAGATCGATGTCATCAGGTGTAAGCCGGTTTACTTCGATGGGTCTGAACGCAGTTTCCTTTAAGAGTTGAAGATCAGCATAAAAAAACCCGTTAAGGGCGCGCTTGGTCTTTGTCCATTATGAACCATCAATCTTGCGTTGGCGCGTATTTGAAGTTCACATCATACTGCTCAGCGGGGAGTTCGTAGTCCTCGCACGGGAAAGGGTAGGCGAGCACCCCGGCCGGGAAATCGGCGTCCGGACTATAACATTTCCAGTAGAAAAATGAGCTTGGCTGAACCCAGTGCAGATAGGGGTTCCCGAACCGGGCCATCGGATTCTTCTCCGTGTGGGACACCTTGAACTTGAAGGCTGCCATGGAGTGGTCTCCGACGCTCCCCGCGTACCCGATCACCTCTCCACGCCTCACTAGCCTCCTCATGAGGGCTTCGCACGAGTCGAAGTCCCCCACTTCCCTGAACACGAACGTGTCGATGGTGGAGAGGAGATACCCCTGCATCTGTGAGGCGCCCTCCCACTCCTCGACCCTGTCACAACCCTGGTCCAGACCCTGACCCATCAGCAGCGGCGAACTCTGGAGATGATAGACACCTATGATCATCCCCGGCCAGTCGGGGCTCGCGGACTCGAAGACCAGCTCCAGATCGTCGTAGGGGGACTGAATCTCTCCGTCGGATCGGACCCGATACTCTGCGTTCCTGTTGCTGAACCCTATCAGCACCATGTCTACTGGGGCGAGCACCGGCGTCCCGTGGTCGACCTCAAAGTCCAAGCTGGTCTTATCCGAATAGGGAGGACAGCCTGTGCACCCTCCCTCCTTGGGGCCAAGCGTGACTATCTCAGGGTCCGCACCCGTTCCCACAGCTTCGGGATGAGCGTTGATGCCCTCCATGCTGGGGGGCAGCGAGGTGATCGCGGAGGCACTCGACTCCGGTACTCCCCATGCAGGCTGCCGGCCCAAAGATATCTGAGTCATGATATCGAACTTTGTTGAGATAAAGAGAGCAGCTGCCGCAATGATCACGAGAGCTGCTATCAAGGCGATGACCCCAATCTTCTTCAAAATCCAGTTCCTTCCATCGAACAAACATACCTCAGGATAGTGGTATAATCCTTGCTTAGTGGATTGACTTAGATGATTCTCGGGTTTTAAATTCCCGTTCTTGGTTGGATGCCACTCCTTGGTTAATTCAGGGTGTTTGACTGCTAGGTTGTATTCTTTGCTGGCTTTTTTTCCAGCACAGTATGGACAACCTCTGCCTCTCGCTCTATTATTTGGTTTAGCTTCCCATTCATGCCCTTGGTTGCACTTCCACCAGATTTGTGGCGTACTCGCTCCCTACTATCTGGGTTTGCGCGATTGGCGTTGATTTCATTTCAGCTGCACTTATTGCATCCAGACAAATCCTTTCCCTGAGGTCTCTGTCATCTATTTTTCGGTTGAAGTAGACGTATCCGTTGTTCTCTATTATCTCGTTATTTACACGCTCTTGGAGCATTCGTTTGCATGAACCGTTGCCGTTGAAGATCATGGATCTCCCGAACACGTATGAATACATGCCCTCCTCGACGGTGACAGCGTTTCCGGTATAGTCCCTCACGATCCTGCTCTCCTCGAGCATCTCCTTGAATGAGAGTGGAAACTCGACCGCGTTGGTATGCGATGGTCCGAAGGGCAGGACAGGTTCTTTGTCTTCTCTGCCGTATTTGAAGTGGAGTAAGGCAGACTTGGGGTCCGGAGCGAAGAAGAGCTTGTAGCCGCTCTTGGTAAACCTTT
>JASLYX010000019.1 GCA_030739585.1 Candidatus Bathyarchaeota archaeon | reverse complement strand
AAAGCCCGCGTCCACGCCTAAATCTACTTCTAACCTGGATACTTCAAGTGGAAATGGAGGGATACCTGGTTTCCCATTGACGTCGGTTATGATTGGAATCGTTGTGGCGACCCTGTCATTGTACGTTCAGAGGCAGCAATAGTAGAACCACGCGCGTTACACCGCTGCTATTCGAGGAGTCCAAGTATCTGAGAGATGAGAAAAAAGAATGGACCCCAAGAATTGCTACGATGCATTGAAAACCTGGACTAGCATATACTCGTGCTTATTCAAGATAGGTTGAATCCTGTTAAATTCTAATCATCTAGGCGCTATTTGTTAAGTGGAACCATCATCTATCGCCCTGTAACCAGGCTAATAAAGTCACATTTTTGGTAACCATTCTAGTTTTTTTCACTTCTTTGTATCGAACTTCTTCAAAGGAAAAAAGGTCGTCATTATCTGCATAGAATTTAACCCCTGCATTTAGATAAGCATCAAAACATTCAATTTTTAGAGTATGGTCACCGGCTAATAACGAGGGATGCCTATATTTTTTTTCATAAAGTGAATGTTGACCCCAGTTATCAATAAGCAAAGTATCATCCAGATACAATTTACTCCCATCATCACTAGCAAGATAGAATGATAATGGACCTTTTTCTTTCAGATAGATCTTCGCGGTTGCAATAAAACCAATCCAATTATCATATTCACCATAGATTGGTTCATGACCCCAGAAATAATCAAATTCAGCAGGAAATGTTGATGTCCCAACGACAGAACCCCATTTATTCGTTTCCACGTTAAATTCCTTCCAAGTAACGGTCCAAATCGTGTTTTGAGGGACTGAATAGGATTCAACTTCAATGTAGTGTTCGACTTCGTTGTATGGTTCATTATAATCCACTTTAATAATGGGCACCATAGAGAAAATTACTACTGAAATTAGAACTATCACTGTAATTAAAACAATCACAAGTTTCCGTTTCTTACTGACCCCGTTCTCATTAACGCTTTTCTGACCTTCAGGGGACGATATAGACGGAGACGGTGTAGAGGATGACGATGTTGTCCCTGACCCGGTTGCTGAAGCGTTTTTTTGTTCTTCTATAGGTGATGTAGACGGATTAATGGTTTGTTGAAGACCTTTACAACTTGGACAGATTTCTTCGTCCACCTGAATTTGGACTCCACAGTGTCTACAATCCTTGTATTTGCCCACGATAGCAAAGGCGTAAAATAGGCATATAGTATACTCGATTGAACCAAACTAGTAGAAAGGTGTGAAGATGACTAGATTTTAGATGTGTTTTTCGGACTCCTCAAATAGCAGCCGCGTAGAGCGCATAGTGACGTAAGCTTAGTCCCTGAAGATGGCGAGGAAATTCTATCCTTAATGTTTTAAGAAAGATATAAGATAAGTAGAGTTTATGTCGGACATTAACTGGAAAACCATTGGTGTTACTTCGCTTGTTTCGGCTATAATTGCAATTCTCGTTGTTTCTGGACTGATTATGAGCATCCCGATGATTCAGAATGCGTTACGTGGTCCTGAAGGAGTTCAAGGAATACCGGGAGACCAAGGAGCTCAGGGAATACAAGGGAACCAAGGGAACAGAGGGGCTCAGGGAGAGAGGGGTTTACAGGGAGCAGAGGGACCTGAAGGTCAATCCGGTGAACGAGGGTTAAAAGGAGATAAGGGCTTACAAGGGATACCGGGGGCAAAGGGACCACAAGGCGATAGAGGTATACAGGGGGCTGAAGGTGAACCATATAGTTTCGAAGGTGAATGGGTTACTAAATATGAATGGAGTTGGGAAGATGTCAACTCACTTTGGGATTATACATTTACTACAGAAGCAAATTTCATAATGATATATCCCGTTTTTTTCCTTGATGACGGTTATTTGAATTTATGGGTTACTGAAGGAAACACGGGTGAACCAATCGCGGGTTTTTTCTCAGGCGATGACGCTTCTATCTCTTCTCTTTTAATTCCCGGTAAAGGAACGTATACAATTTTCTTTTCAGCTGAGAATGTCCCTTTCTTTATGCTAAAAGTCTCAGAGTTCCTACCAACAAATTAAGGAAGTCTCTCATAACCTCCGTGTGTGTGTGTGGGGCTAAACTTTAACCCCTAATACGCGTAACACCCAACCAGATATATTATGGTTCAAGTCAAGTCCAATGCTGCTAAGCTGAGTGTTCGCATAAAAGTTAATAAGAATATTATTCATTCAAATAAAAACGAAATAGATCTTGAGGGTAAACAGTGAAGTACCGTATTTTAGGTAGAACCGGCGTCAAGATTTCACCACTAGCATTAGGCACAGCTAACTTCGCAGACCCCACACCTGAAAACGAGGCAATAAAGATCATTGATCGAGCCATTGACGCAGGCATCAACCTAATAGATACCGGCAATACATACGCTAATGGCGAAAGTGAACGCATTATCGGCCGAGCTCTGAAAAAGAATGGTAAACGAGAGCAGGTGCTTTTATCCACAAAGGTACATTACCCCGTTGGCCCAGGACCAAATGACAGCGGAAACTCCCGACTCCACCTGATAAAATCCTGCAGAGAATGTCTTAAACGCCTTCAAGTCGAGAGAATAGACCTTTTCCAGTTGCACAGACACTCAGATGATTCTCACATTGATGAAACTCTTCGAGCCTTAACAGATCTAGTTCACTGGGATATGGTCACGTATATAGGAACCTCAACTCACCCCGCATGGAAAGTGCAGGAAGCAATCATGGCCAGCGAGCTCAAAGGCCTTGAACGCTTCGTATCCGAGCAACCACCCTACAATCTCCTCGACCGTCGCATTGAAAATGAATTAGTCCCTATGTGTCAAGCCAATGGACTAGGAATCTTACCCTGGTCACCAATGGCTATGGGGATCCTAGCTGGGCGTTATAACTCCATGGATTTTCCAAAAGACTCTCGTGCTGCTTTAAGAGGGGGTATATACGCAGAAAGGGTTACACCGCAAGGTATAGAGGTTGGAAAAAAATTCGTCGTATTAGCTAAGGAAAAAGGGTTGACACCTTCACAACTGGCGCTCCTCTGGGTTAAAGACCAACCAGGTATTACAGCACCTCTAATTGGCCCACGAACACTTGAACAACTTGAGGATTTCTTACCTGTTTTGGAAATGAGGCTTGATAATGAGACGAGAAAAGCATGCGATGAGTTAGTTCCTCCCGGAAGTGCCGTGGCGAACTTCTATAACTCAGCCACATGGATGAAGATGATAGTTGCGAACAGCTGGAGTGGATTAAATTAAGTTATCTGAAATTGGAATTTGAGAAGGGGGGCGTCTTCTATGCGCGTCTAATTGAAGAAGAAGCACCAAAGACCTGTATAATTATCAAGG
Organism: Candidatus Bathyarchaeota archaeon; assembly: GCA_030739585.1. Classification (NCBI taxonomy): domain Archaea; kingdom Thermoproteati; phylum Candidatus Bathyarchaeota; species Candidatus Bathyarchaeota archaeon. The sequence continues at coordinate 6,480 of JASLYX010000019.1, read as the reverse complement.
AACGTTTACCTTTCAAATATAAATTCCATCAAAGCATAGTCTCAGGACAGGCATTGGTCACTTTGCCTCCTGACTTGACTGTCGAACGAGAAAACCAGCGAGTTGCTGGGATACTACCGGGTGCAGTCTGTTTTCTCGTTAGAGATGATCCTGTTCATGTTCCAGATGAAATATACATTGCTTATGGTCTATTCATCTCAAGAGGCCTAACTGTTGATATGAAGCAGCCAGTCAACGTTTTCGCAAAAATAGAAGATAATCTCGAAGAACTAATGAAAGTGGGTAAACGTGTACTTATGGAGGGAGCTGAGGTCGTACGCTTCAGCCTCGCGCTTGCAGGATGATCTTAATCCTGTACATTTGGACAAATTGGCGAAAATATTCTCTAGCATGCGGGTCCTCGCGCTTCAGATTAGGTAAGGTCTAGATGGAAATTATAATTTTAACCCTCAAACCCACCTACTTACTCCTATATCCCTATCTACCTACTAATCAATAACCACAAACAGTGGCGGTTAATTTTAAAGTGTGAATTATTAAATGCATTTCATTATACGTAAAGTGTACCTATGTTGAGGTTTATGGTTATACTGCGAGAGCGGGTTTCCAAGTTTCCATCACCCTCCTAAAGATACACCATACTACCTCTTTAAAAATATCCCTTTTCAAATGGAAACCACCCAGTTTTAAGCTCCTTAACGCTCCTCAGATTTTCCCCAGAATCATTTGTCAAGAAGCGTCCACAGAGAACAATATGTATCAAAATCAGGGGTAATTAGGCGCGTATTTAACTCGCTCGACCCCTCTAACACGAACGGAATCCCTGCGCGGAAGTAGCCCTTTCAGGTGTCTGGTGGTGTTTTTCAGGATAGTTACCAAGTATTGGTATGAAGTATTGTATCTAGAGCCCTCTTTTTTCGTGTACCAGGTACTTTGTGGGCATATCCAAAAGTGATGATAGCAGCAATGCTGGCGGTTGGGGGGATGTTGAGGGTCTCCCTGAGCCTTACCTCGTTGTAGTCCCCTATCCAGCATGTGCCGATACCCTGGAGGTGGGCGGCAATGACCATGGTCTGAAGTGCGATGACAGTGTCCGTAAGGCCCCAGCGTTTGGTGATAGGATCGTTGGTAATGTATGCCCCGACAATAGTGAAAGCGCTCGTGCGGATGTGGCGGTTAAAGAACCCCCCGCCGATTCTGTCCTTGATGTTCTGATCGGTGATAAGGAGGAAGTGCCAGGGCTGGCGGTTGACAGCGCTTGGGGACTGGCGGCCTGCCTCCAGGATCTTGTCAATCTTATCCTGGGGGATTGGGGTCTTAGCATATTTCCTGACGGTGCGACGGGTGAGGAGCTGGTCGATACAGTCCATGGTGGTTGTAGAGGTGAGGCGGGTTATGTGTGTGGTGGTAATCCCAGTACCTCCCTCCTCTCGTCGGGGTGTCCTCCGAATCACTTGCCAGGACTCATCTTCAGAGACAAAAAATGAGATACATGTGACAACCGAAACGAGCCAAATATAGGTTTTTTTACATCATCTGTTTTTCAAAAGGGGGAATGAGGACATTGTTTTCAAGGTGTATATGCTGGAATAGATCTGTTTCCAGATCTTTCAGCTTTTTATATGTTGTTTCGTATGTTGAGCACACGTCTTCAGGTACTCTATACTGGTCTGTTACCCTTCTGAGCTTTTTCAGAATATCCCCCGCCCCATCATGTACTTTCATTAACTCCCCGTTCAAATCAACTATCCTCGCCAATTGAGATGCAGTAGGGTTCTTCACATAGTCCCTGATCACTGGAAAAACGATCTCCTCCTCCTGGATTAAGTGCTGGTCAATGTCCATCTTGAGATTATGGAAAAGCCTGTAAACTTTTGATAGAACCTCTCCATGGCTCGCCCCGTGGACCCGCAGTATCGTGGTCAATAGGTCGCTCAACTGAGGGAGCTCAGTGCGTAGATGTACATGGTGGGTATTTACAAGATGATCCATGAGCTTAGGCGCAGATTCTGTTCTCCAATCGACGTCCTTCCGATCCTGACCCCGAATATCCTGATAGCTATCTCCCAACCTTCCAAGGACATCAGATTCATCAAAGCCCTTCTCCTCAATAGCTTCCAATAAAGGTCTTTGCCCTCCACAACAAAAATCAATTCCATACTCCGTGAAAATTTCACTAGCCTTTGGAAATCTTGAAACGATATCGCCTATTTTCTCTGAACTCGAAAAAAGTGGCTTCATTTTAGTTCTTGAGTCTCTCTGTTGGAGGAATATTAATCTTGTTTTTACCCGAAAGCACAATTCTTGAGGTGACCGTGAACACGAAAAAGCCTTTATTACGAGCGAGTGAGCGCGTGTTTTTATATATTTACCAATAGAGCGAGAAAGAGAGGGCGTTGCCATTCCATCCCCTCGGTCAGGGACCGGCAGTGTATCATAGGAGTAGCCCGGCTATCGCTTCTAGAGTGTTCTCGATGCCATCTGTGAAGCCCATAGCGTTGATCTTGTTGAATCTGTCATCGTACTCTGGATTAGACGTCAACATGTCAATTAGCCTAAGAAGCATTCCTCTGTTAACGTCATCCTGATGGATCGCCTCGGCAAATCCGAGCTCCTTGGCTCTCCTCGCGTTTGCATACTGTTCCGTATGGTTAGGAGTAGGAATGATGATGCTTGGTTTGCTGTAGCAGATGGACTGCATAATTGTGTTATGGCCTCCCCTGCAGATAATCGCGTCCGCAGCCTTGAGGTACTTGTATCGATCCTCAACCCATGGAATAACCGTCAAGCTCCCGGATTTGACCGGGTCAGAGCCTCTTTTGGGATTCCCTGTGGACATTACTACCTTAATATCCCTGGGAAATCTTTCTAAGATTGGCTCCAACATTTTGATGAGAGGGATCTTCTCCTGTATTGGCCCGCTGATGGCTGCATAGATCAATTTGTCGGTCTCCGACGCCCCCGCCTCTTTCCTTACCTCCTCGGAACCCCGCACATCTTCCGGCTTCCTCTCTAGAATGAAACCCCCTATTTTGACACGGTCCTTGTAGAGTTGGGGTATCCTGAGAGAATCAAGGCAGATCGTATAGGGCCTCGGAAAGTCGGGAATGATGATAACGTCGCTGGAGCCCCATCCCCCGCTTAGCATTGTCATGATGCCCCCGTCAACAATCTTCGTGATGTTCTGGTTTAACTGAGAGGCAGGAATCATGAGCCTGAACTGGTTGATAATCAGAACCACTGGGATCCCAAGGAGCTTCCCGGCTGCTAGGGTGGAGAGACGGGAATCAGAGACCACAATGTTAGGCCTGAAGGACTTTATGTATTCCATCTCCGCTTTAATCTGCTTCATGAGCGTTGTGAGAGCGAAGACTCCTTGTTTCAAGACTGTAGCCTTAAGGTCGATCCTACCTGTAGAATCCGATACCAGACTGATCGCGGGGCTTTTTACCACTGGGAACCCTTGCCGCCTTACAAACTCCACGGCCTCCAAATAGGTGGAGAACATTACCTCCGCCCCCCGCCGTTTCAGTTCCATAGCGACTGGGATGGTCCTACCTACGTGGCCTAGTCCTATTCCGCAGGGGCCGATATATACTCTCGAACCATCAAAGTCCAACGATATCCCCTCATCAGATTTCCTTGAGCTCCACCCTTACGGTTCTGCCCCCTGGCTCCTCCTCTGTGAAGATGATTGCCCTAAACCTGAATATATCTGTCCCTGGGATCATCCAGGATTCAGGAGGTAGATACGCCTTGAGGCAGCACTGGGTAAGGAACTCCTTAGCGTTCCACCCCCAGTCTACAGCCACCTGGGGTAACAGCAACCCTCTGTTGGACCCCCGATCCACTATAAGCCCGTCTCTCCCGATCCGGACGTGTTCGGGAAGATCTTCTAGGCACTCCACCACGATTTTTTCAGGAGGCGTGAGCACACTAACCTCCACAGCAATGGATTCCATCTCATCAAGACCCACTGGGGGGAATCTATGGTCCTCCAGGGCGGCGCTCACAGCAGCCTTCGATACTACGTCCACTAAAGGCATCAATGGATAAGGGAATCCTATACACCCCCGTAGGCTATGATTAGATTCAGAAGCATTTTTGAGTGTAACAAACACACCACAGATCGTCCTCAGCTTCTCGGACACATCTTTCTGACTAGGAGGGTTTCCCCTACCCAGAGCCGCCTTGATGGACCTCCTCGCAAAGCCAACGAGAAACGCTCCGTCCCTTGAGTTGAGTTCAAAGCTCAATTGTGTCGCCATCGATAACCATTTTCGGGGCCTTATAAAGAATTTTCAGGCTTTGTCACGTCAGTGATTCTCGAGGTCTTGAAGATTTCCTCAACGATCCTTTCCCAATAACTCCCGTGTGAGTAGACTTTCTCACAGTGACTACTAGACTGCCAGAACTTGTCATACCCCTTGAGAGTTTTCTGAGGAACCTCTTCAACAAGCTCATCTCGGGATACTTTGTTCAATACTGCACTGCAAAATGTGCATTGATCCCCTACAGGATAAAGCACAAGACTATGCTCTGTACCTACATATGCAAGCATTTCCTCGTCCCTGCTACATTTCACGAGGAATGCATCCACGTCCCTCCTCCTGGAAGAGGGTTAGATCCCACTCCATAAGATAAGTCCCTGCTCCATCCCCCTTTCCAGAAGCTCAGCATTTGGGGAATTTCTTGAGAACTCAGTCTTATATCCGCATATCAGAAATCAACGGTTGAGTGAGCCCAGCATAGCATCAACCAGAAAGGATGGTGTCATTATATCCCCCGCCTAAGCCACAGGTTCTTCTGTATCGGAGCACACAAAACAGTTTCCCAGATCAAGCGCTTCTACAACCTTCACTGTGACCAGGTTTGGCTTTAATTTCCATTGCAGTCTTGGAAAAGGAACTCCGTGTATGATCCTAAGGTTGTACGTATATATCTCACACCTGCCGCAGTAATTCACGACAGACGCCCTTGATGATCCTTTCCCACTCTGGATCTGAACCTCTCCCTGACGCTACTACGAATGATTGGTAAAATCATGCCTCATTGTCTAAAGTCTCCCTCTTGAGACTCCCCATGTAGATCACACCGATCTTCATAATGCCCTTAATACCCATTATTTCAATGGCAACCTTGAGTATTGTGTCTTTATCCCAAGTCATCAAGAAAGAAGGTATATCGCCACACATGCCCCTTTAAGAGCCGCCACTATGCGATTACCCGATTCAAAAGGTCTCTCCGGAGATTTTTGTCCACGGAAGGGGGCTCCCTCTATGTATGATTACGGTGACAATCACATGTTTCTTCATCACCCTAGTAAAGCCTGCGACAGATTTATTCATCTATACATTTAGGACCGAGCTTGACATCGGCTCCCAGATAATTTGAGCCTATTTATATCTAGATCAAAGGCAGCATCAATCTAGAACCGCTCGCTCCGTATCTAAACGGGGCAGATTCCAGTCTTTGGGGTAGAGACGCTTTTAATTAGATGGATTCTCCGAGTAATCAAATAAGCTCTTCTGATTCTGGATCGGAGCAATCGTAATACGGACCCGAGGGACACCATTGGTGACATACCGCTTCGACGAGCTCTTTACTACAACGAGCTTATCGTCGGTATAGGCAACCTCGTTCAGGCCATCCAAGACCGACTTTTCAAGGTTGTCCAGATCCGGAGTGGTCGACACCCAGAAATCAAGACGCCTGGTCTTAGGCCGTCGCATATAAAAAGTAAGGGAAACCACAACGGGCAAGGCAAAGGGCCTCTCGAAGTGTTTCTTCGCCTCGGTCTTGACTATAGTTTCCCAGTCCTTGACCTTCTTGGGGGTAAAGGCGAATCTCCTCTTGCCCTTGGTGACTACCCGCGCTCTAGCTTTGGGGACCGGATTCCCTGCCACCTCAAAAGTCACACGGCTCAAAACGCGCTCTTCGCCTCCTGAGAAACCCAAATCTGGTGGGAGAAAAGCCTTGCCCTCTGAAGAGATACAAAGCGCGTCAGGATATATACCTGCAGACTGTGCTGCACTCGCTGCACTCTACAGTCTGATTTTCCGTATCATCACCTATTTGGGCGTGCATCCAGCTCCCGCAGTTGACACACTTGAAGAAGAAACCTGTGTCTCCATTCCCATCTGAGAATCTTAGCACGTTAGGAGACGCAAGAACATAGGAGGACCCCGGAGGTCTCTTCAGACCAAGCCTTGAGGCCTTGAGCCGGATAGCATTCGATGACCTATCGGGAAACTCTTGGCCGATTTCGTCAAAGGAGGTGCCTGCAAGATACATGGACCTGAGCATTCGCTCTTCTACCTCCGACCACGGTGTTCCTGACATTCGGCATATTCACCATCCCTATTCACAGTCTTTGTGTCCAACTAGAGGCCCACCTCCAAGGGGCTACCACGCCAGTTAGTGGAGGCGCGATTAAGCGTAAACATATATCGATTCCAAGAGCCCCCGCCCACCTAGGTT
>JASLYX010000018.1 GCA_030739585.1 Candidatus Bathyarchaeota archaeon | reverse complement strand
TTTTTCGGCGTAAACCTGTATGGAATGGATTGAAGGAGTCTTTTAGAATGGTCAGGATCCCGTATTTTATTCTACTTTTATGAATTGAGTTATACCACATGAGTATAATAACGCTCATGTTATCATTTAAATGTTGGTGCTGATAACTATTCGTTAAGTTGAACTGCTGATGTTTGGAGCAAGGGTTCCGTTGGAGACTGTTGAGGCAATGTCCAAGGCAGTCAAAGCGGGCTTCTATCTTACTCCGTTTCACTTGAACAGAAGAGCCATTAAACATGAGCTTGTGCGGTCAAAGGGATTTGAATCATAGAATGAATCAAACCTCAAATTCCCTAAAGGAAAAGACCCTGTCACGTTATGAAATAATCTTTCCGCGTGAAAACGGGAGCTACCAAGAGTGGAGGGAAAGAATTGATCAGATGCACCGCGAACAACAGGTTGGAGAGGACTGAACATGAGTATAACCCCGGGCAAGATGAAACGAAAATCGCACCTTTCGGGAGTAATATTCTATCTATTAAGGCATTTAGAATTTCGTCTCCCATTTAACACAATCACGCCAGAAACTAATCTTTAAGCAGTTCATTAAGCACTCAATGAAATAGACGAATCTGAAAGAAAGAATGATGAGATGAAGTAGGCGCTAAAATGGAAACCAATGAATACGAGAAATATATGAATGAAACTCTTCATAGACTTGGGTTAGGTCACTGGAGCGTTTGTTGGCTTCCAGAGTTGTCTTCTTTAGTAAGAGGTAGAGCAATCCCTAAGAAAAGGTTAATCGAGATATTTGATGTTGATATGGATGAAGCCTGGAAAACACTTTTTCACGAAGTTATAGAGATAAAACTACGTTCCACTTTGAGACCTTATAGATTACTAGTAAATTCCCTTATCGGTATTATTGAAGAAATTGCTGATAATGAAAAAGATGTGTTCATAGAAACTTTGGCCCCTATGTTTAATGAGAACTCTAGAAATCATAACACATAATCAATTATGTCTTAAGTTTCATAGGAAACGGAAAATTGTGTAGGTGATGACGCAGGGCTACCTATATTCATACTTTATTCACAACATAATTTGAATGCTTTTATTAACAAAGATGTTCGCGCGCAAGCGAGTTATTTTGATCGCTCAAGTTTCTCTTCTAGCCTTCTGAAAGTCCTTAAACCATCATCGAATGTAACCGGTCGCGTCATTACTTCCTTTAACCTTCGGATCTTGTCATGTGGCCAGCCTTGAAGATTGGCGTAATCCATGAGCGCTTGCATCCGAAGTCTTTCTTCATCTGACTTGGTTTTTTTCGGTAGCAGGTACTCCTGAGCCCGTAGATATTGTTCCCTCATTTCTTCGATTATAGCACTTGGAATGTCATCCTTGTACAGGTCGTAAACATCAGCTGTTTTCGTACTCTGTCCTGCCCAATATATTCGGTATCCTTCGCTGCAGACACCTCGTGCTACCGCCAGGTTCAACCATGTGAGAAAGTAGTGGCGAAGGTCGTATGGTCGCCATTTACCGAAGCCGCCGATTGCGGTTCTTATATCCTGACTGATAGTTTTACTGCGAACATGTCTATTTCCACTGGCTTTCCGGAAACCCTTACCAATCCACCCTTCCGCCACAGATACTAGAGGACTCTGTGCATCAAGCTCCTCATCAAACTTGTCCCGTCTAATGGAAAGATACTTAGTAATAATATCACACGCCTGTTCGGGAAGAAATGTACGATAGGGTAATCTTATTTTGCTCAACGATCTCTCAACAAACACGACAGCTGGAACATTGCTAAATTTAAGCGACTCAATTTCTAGGTCCGGCAGTGCTCCAAGCTTTAACCCGTCGTAGACCTCGGACTGACCCAATACCTCGGTCCGTATACCCCCGTAGGCTACACAGCATACGCACACAGCCTGTCTGGGAGAAGCGTCACGCAGTATGAGAGCCACGTCATCAGGATTTGGGACTTTCTCCCTTTTTGTTTCTGAATGAGTTAGCTTGATACGTCTCTTGAGTTCTATGTCATTATACCTGAGCCAGCTCCTGATGGATTTGAAATAATTATTGATGTATCCTTTCTTGTAACCCTGAGACTCCAACCCCCTGGCGAACATCTCTAACTTGCGTTCAAACCCCGGCTGATCAGCCCGCACATTCTCCATCAGGTCATCCAGAACCCAGCCATTCAAATCCAGAAATCGCGCTAGTACACGCCCCCTTTCAATAGCTGTAGTGGGACTGCCTGCAGATAGGTTTAAAATCCATAAACCAAAGTTCTCGTTTTCCTCAACGTAATGCCACCAGTGAGCTCTTTTAGGCCAGGCAATGCCGGGATCTGAAAAGAGAGCTTTCACATCAATATTCCCAGATTTGCCGTTGGGCGGGCTGTACTCTCCACGTTTCCCCATAAGTCTCAAATAAAGTATAAAACAAGTCCTTAAAAAGCCTGTTTATGCTGTTTAAAATAGGCGGGCCCGGGGGGATTTGAACCCTCGTTCTCCGGATTAGAAGTCCGGTGCCTTATCCTAACTTGGCCACGAGCCCTCACCTCTGAACCTTCTTCAATTGATATAAGAGTTTCAGAAGACAACGATGAATTTTAGTCATAGATCCCCGAAGGGTAACTGGCTTTTTCCCCTAGCCAATCCTCGATCCTGAGAAGCTGGTTATATTTAGCGGTCCTCTCCCCCCTTGCCGGCGCTCCGGTCTTGATCTGGCCGCACTCTATAGCTACAGCGAGATCGGCAACAAAAGGGTCCTCCGTATCCCCAGACCGGTGGGAGGCCATGACCTTGTAACCATGCCCAGATGCGATGTTTGCGGCCTCAAGGGCCTCGGTTAGGGTTCCCACCTGATTTACCTTCCAGAGGAGTGCATTGCAGGCCCCAAGCTCGATACCAGTCCTGAGGCGAGAGGCAGATGTAGCAAAGATGTCGTCCCCCAAAATCTGCACAGGGACCCTCCGAGTAACCTCTGCAAATCCCTCAAAGTCATCCTCTTGGAGGGGATCCTCTATGGAAACAAGAGGATAGCCACCTACAAGGTCCCTGTAGAGGTCTATCATTTCCCCCGTGTCCAAGTTATTGCCAGCAACAGTGTAAAAGCCATCCTTGTAAATAGAACTCGCTGCGACGTCCATCGCCATAGACACGGTTCCACTGTATCCCATCTCCTCAATGGCGCCTCCTACAGCATCAAGAGCCTCTTCAGGTCTGGTAAGGGGAGGACTGAACCCTCCCTCGTCCCCTACGTTAATAGCCATAGCCCCATAGCGGTCAATTAACTGGCCCTTTAGGCAATGATAGATCTCTGAGCCTATCCTCAGGGCCTCGCTGAAGCTCCCTGCCCCGAGGGGGGCGATCATAAACTCCTGGAAGTCAAGAGCATTCCCAGCATGCTGCCCCCCATTAATGACGTTAAAGAATGGAATAGGAAGGAGTCCCCCATCAGCTCTGCTCAGGTGATCAAAGAGTCTTTTGCCTTCCGACGCAGCTGCAGCCTTAGCTGAAGCCAAAGAGACGCCTAGAATGGCGTTCGCACCAAGCCTCGCCTTATTCTGCGTCCCGTCTAGCTCAATCATAAGCCGGTCGATAGATTCCTGATCCCCGACATCCATCCCCATTAGTTCTTTCGCTATCAATTCAACGGATGATATTGCTTTGAGCACCCCTTTCCCATGATAGCGCGTCCCTCCATCCCGGAGCTCGACTGCTTCGTAGATGCCAACAGATGCTCCGCTTGGGACGATGACCCTTCCGGAGGCACCTTCCAAAGTCGTGATCTCGACCTCTAATGTTGGGTTGCCCCTGGAGTCTAAAACCTCAAGGGCTCTGATGGTTGCAATAGAATTGGTCATCCTTCGTCATTCCTTTCTTTCTCTATTATTAGGGGTTGCCCTCGATCACTACGCCTATTTTCACTCTCTACGCCCACTTACGATACTAAGATTCACTCGGTCTCTAATACGCCTCTGTTAATCTTTTCGTTCAGGGCTCACATAATTACAATGGGATATTGTTGAGAGAGACCATAATGATTGCGTGACTCTTCCCCTGGGATTAGCAGAGACCTTAGTGAAGAGCTTTTTGGCTCGGATACACTGGGAATACACTAGGGAAAATACACCTCTGTCTCAACTAAACGGACTTATTCAAAATGATAACTAGAAGGTAGAAAGGATTCCTAGGTCACACTTATTTTTTCATAGATTTTATGTATCTTAGGACAGATAGGGCCGCTAATCCCCCCTCTCCGGCTGCGGTAATGACCTGCATCCCCCTGCAGACACAATCTCCGGCCGCGAAGACCCCCCCTATATTGGTAGCTTGATTTTTGTCTACTAAAATGCAACTTCCACCGTCGGTCTGGATGCCGGCTGAGGAAAGAATATTGCTTGTAGGGATGCTCTCCATGATGAGAAAGACTCCATCGACAGTAAGGCGACTCACTCCGTCTCCCTTGAGAGTAACATATTCGACCGTGGATGACCCGCTTATTGACTCGAGATCTACCCCATCGATGATTTCAACCTTCTCATGGTCCTGAAGTCCCTGAATGCCGTCTATTCCCCGGTTGTAACCCTTGCTTCCCGGTATGGCGTATACCTTGTCAGCAAAGTCAGTAAGTATTAGAACATCCTCGACGGCCTCCTCTCCTGATCCCACGACGGCGACTGTCTTGTCCTTGAAAAACGGCGCATCGCAGATAGCGCAGTAGGAGACACCGCGCCCACTGAAGTCCACCTCACCTGATACACTTAACTGCTTTTTCTGGATTCCCGTGGCAATGACCACAGTCTTAGCATCGTAAACCCCCCTCCGGGTCTGAACCATTTGAGAGCCTCCGAGGGGGAGAAGGGCCACTATGGTTTCTTTCTTGATCTCTGCGCCGAACTTTTTTGCCTGAGTGACGAATCTCTCAATTAGTTCAGTCCCCGTGATCCCCTTAGGGAAGCCAGGGTAGTTTTCTATCTTGTGGGGACCCCACGATCTCCCCCCAAGACGCTTCCCCTCAATTATGAGGGTCTTTAATCTTAGACGAGCCGTGTATATTGCCGCGGATAGCCCAGCTGGACCCCCTCCTAGGATTATGACATCGTAAGATCCATCTGTCTGAACCATAGGAATCAGTGAAAGTACATGCGGGTATTAGAAAAAGAGTGTGGCTAGAGCTTGAACTCTTTAATGAGCTCTGCCATCTCGTCAAGGCGATCCTGGACGATCTGATGAATAGTGCCTTCAGGGTAGCTTCCGTTGGGCTGAAACTTTCCCGCATCAATCCCTGTGAGGACTTCGACGCCCTGGTCGATAGTCTTCACAGGCCAAATGTGGAACCTACCCTCCTTGATGTCAGTCACCAACTCCTCCTTGAGCATCAGGTTCTGGACGTTGCTGTAGGGGATCATGCACCCCTCATTTCCGATGAGCCCCTTAGATTTGCAGACTTCATAAAATCCTTCCACCTTCTCGTTGACTCCCCCTATAGCCTGAACCTCCCCCTTCTGGTTCACAGATCCCGTGACGGCAATGTGCTGCTTAATGGGTTTCCCCGAGAGAGCGGAAAGTATAGCGTAGAGTTCAGTGCTGGAGGCGCTGTCCCCGTCGACCCCGGAGTAGCTCTGCTCAAATGCTAGGCGGGCTGTAAGGCTGAGGGGCTTTTCTCTTGCGTATTTACTGTTGAGATAACCGCTTAGAATTAGAACACCCTTGGTGTGAGTCTGGCCACCCATCTGGGATTCCCTCTCTATGTCGATGATGCCCTCTCGACCTACGCCAATGCTCGCGGTGATCCTGCTGGGCTTCCCAAAGCCGTAGTCTCCTAAATTGAGGACTGCAAGGCCATTAACCTGGCCTACTTTATCCCCATGAGTGTCGATCTGGATAACGTCCATGGAAATCATCTCGTCGATCTTCTTTTCAATAAGATTGGAGCGATAGACCTTTTCATTGAGAGCCTTATTGATGTGTTTCCGCCCCATGAACTCGACGCCGTCCTCCCGGGCATAAAAGTGTGCCTCCCGGATAATGTCCGAGACCGAGGCAAATTGAGTGGAGAGCTTATTTTTGTCTGCTGCAAGCCTGCTGCTGTACTCTATAACGGCGGCGATTCCATCAGAGTCTAAGTGACATAAATCTTCCTTATTGCAAAGGGTGCAGATGAACTGGGCGTATTTTTCTATATTCTCCTTATTCTTCTCCATCGTGGTGTCAAAGTCAGCTTTGACCTTGAACAGCTCCTTAAACTCCCTATCCCTGGCGAAGAGGAGCTGATAGACCTGGGGATCCCCAACGATGACCACTTTAGTTCTGAAGGGTATGGGCTCTGGGCTAAGCGTTCCTGTTAGCATGAACCCTAGGCTAACCATCGGTTCCTCGATCTCCAATTTCTCGTTTGAGATTGCTCTCTTCAGCGACTCATAGATCAGGGGGTTTGCGAATAGTCCTTCGACTGGGACCATGAGATATCCTCCGTTTGCCCGGTGAGCAGAACCCCCTCTAATCATCGTGTAGTCAGTCACCACAGCACCAAAACGTGCCTCCTTCTCAATTGCTCCGAAAAGCCGTGAGTATGTAGGGTTGAGCTCCATGACCACGGGAGCACCCTTGAGCTCGGAGTTATCTACAACAAGGTTCACTACATATCTCTCGGCGGGGTCCTTCCTCGCCCCTGGCATCTGGAAAGGAAGCTGGGATTGCTTAGGGGTGTTTCCTTGTAGGATGGTTTGGAGATTGTCGAGAACGTCCTCCTCCACGTGTTTAATATATTCTACGACCTCGTCGCTGTCTCTAAACTTCTCTTTGAGTGCAGAGCTGATGGGCTCCAAGGAAAAGGTCGCGGCGCTCCGGTTCAGCTCTTTTATCGCGTTGACCATTTTCCCCTCAATGTTTCTAAATTGTTTGAGAGGTACTCTCAGCTCCACCTCGAGGGCCTCTCTCCGTTTTTGGATCTGGGATTGAAGCTGTGGGGTGAGCTGGGCGAACTCCTGCTCGTTAATAGGTCTACCTTCCTGTATCGGAATGAGCATGAGGCCTATTGGGGACCTCTGCAAGAGGAATCCTGCTTTCCCTGCCAAGGTGTTTACGTGTTTGGTGACCTGATCCCTTTCCGCCTCAATAACTTTCAGGGTCTCCCCTCTCCGCCGGGAGTATTCATCACTCTCAAAGGCGACGGAGAGAGTCCTTTTCATTTCCGTGACAAAGAGTTCCATGTCTTTTTTGAAGACAGAGCCGCTTCCGGCCTTAAGACTAAGAGCATTGGGCTTTTTTGGGTCCTTGAAGTTATAGACATAGCACCAATCGTAGGGTATGGGTCTCTCCTTCGCGACCTCCTCAAGGTAGCCGATGATCGCGGTCTTCCTACCTGTTCCGGGCATCCCTGAAATGAAGATATTGAAGCCTTTGCTCTCGATTTTGAGCCCGAACTGAAGTGCCCTTAAGGCTCGATCCTGGCCGATAATCTCGGCGAGAGGGAAAAGGTCCGCTGATGAGTCACAATTGAACTGCATACCGGAGAGGGTGCCCCGAGCATCCTTGTACGATAATTCCTTGATCATCAGAATCAGCCTATAATCAATTGTAATGATGATTCTGAGGACGTTATTTAAACGTCTCATTTCTCCGGCTCAGTCAACCCTCTTGATGAGCTCCCGGAAGTCGATGCCCTCCCCCATCCTTAGGGAGTAGTCACCGCTCTTCTCAGGTATCATAAACACCCAGCCTTTATACCTGAACTTGGCTGCAAGGATCGCGTAGCGTCTCGGATAGATCTTGTGAATATCTAGGAAGTCAAAGAGCTTATTCACCTGCTTCCTCTTGTAATAGACGTAACGTACCTGACTCTTTACCTCGCATGAGAGTATGGTCTTGTTTTTGATCGCAAAAACGTCAGGGAGGGGCTCGTTACTAGGGGCACTCACCGGGACTCTGAGGGCATGAAAACCTGCTCTCCGGAACATCTTTACGAGCTCCCGTTCAGCATCATAGCCTCGCTTCTTCATTCGCCTGACCTGGTCCCGGTTCAGAGTACGCGTAAATCGTACCCGCTTTGGCTTGGATTTCACTAGGTCTCTGAGAGACAATAGCTCCCCGCCTATTCTTCCAGGGGAACCTTTAGGTTCCCTGATTCGAGGGGGATCACTGCTAGTTTAGTAAGGTCTTTTAACCATTCAGAAAAGATTTTGGCGTTAGCATATTTTTGGTATTGCCTCTTGTGGGGGACTTTGGTGACCATCCTTAGTTCCAGCATCTTTGATAGATAGAATTTGGCTGAGGAGCGACTGATATCGCAGATCCTAGCCAGATCCCCGCTTGTAAAGACGGAATCGAGCTCAGCATATGCAACGATAACCTTAGCAGGGAGAGAGAAGGTCTTTTCGACTATGGTTACCAACTCGCGGTCTTTGGACATTTAAAAGCCTCCGCTTGAACATGGATTATACAGTGGTTGGGTAATAAAAATGAGGGTGGCCTTTACTCAAATATATACTTATTTTAGAGCAGAAAGTTTCACTCGCTTATAATTATTGGAAATATTTTTTTTTCATCAATTAATGTGAGCAAGCTTTACTTAGCGCATGGTCGCTAGATATCAACATCCTTCAAAAAGGGAGCCGGATTACTCCGGTTGTTTCTCGAGCTGGGTCAGGGGGGGCTTAAGATCAGCGGGTAACGGTGACTTGTAAACGAGCCCCTTCATCCTATTTTCCCAGTCCGCCTTGACCATCGCAACGAAATCTGGGCTGGTGAGGAGATCGATGACTGTTGCTGCCATCACCTTAGTGGCGAAGACAGTGGCCTTCTGCCCAATGCCCATTCCTCCGACAGCGGTATGCTGCCAACTATGGCCAGGAGCCCCGACTATAAAGTAGGCGGTACTGAACTGCTGCGTGGGGCAGTTCCAAGCGACGTCTGCCACGTCACTCGATCCCCCGCCCCCCTTGATCTCCTCCCCATAGGGGTCATAAATGTTAGTGTCGATGTTGACGTTCTCAAGCTTCATGGCCTCTGGGATGTAAACGGAGAGCTTCTTAAGCCGGTCCATCTTCTCCATACGGGGGATGCTCTCGGCTAGCTTCGCGGCAAAGGCCTCCTCCGCATCTGTATAGGTTGGCACCCCGATCTCCCTCATGTTTGCTACCACCCTTTCAGCAAGGGGCCTGTTTGGGGATCCCGTTATGGACCCCAGTGAGAAACTTCACATGGTGGGTAGTTTGCGCCATCTGGTCTGCCCCATCAGCCATCTTGCAAAGTCTTGCGTAATATCTGTCAACAAGGTCTCGGCGGGGAGCCCTCACGTAATACCATGTCCTAGCATAGGGGGGTACAACGTTAGGCTGCACCCCGCCGTCCTCGACGATATAGTGGATTCTGGCCTCCTGGACAATGTGCTCCCGCATGTAGTTGACCCCGATATTCATGAGCTCCACTGCGTCCATAGCGCTAATACCCTGCTCGGGGCTCCCGGCAGCATGACTCGCCTTCCCAAAGAACTCGAACTTTACAGAATTCATCGCGTTTCCGCTCCTAAGTCCTGACGTGTTCATGTTCCCAGGGTGATGACCAAGGCATGCGTCCAGGCCGTCAAAGAAGCCGTCCCTGACCATGAAGACTTTCCCTACCAAGGTCTCCTCTGCAGGGCAGCCAAAGCACTTGATAGTGCCGAGGAGGTTCTTTTCCACCATCACCGTTTTCAACGCGAGGCTTGCCCAGAGGGCCGTAGCAGCATAGCTATTGTGCCCACAGCCATGTCCTGGGCCCCCTTTGACCAGAGGATCCCGGTATGGGACGGGTTTGTTGGATATGCTTGGGAGAGCGTCGAGTTCTCCCATCATCCCGATGACTGGATTTCCAGAGCCGTAGGTCGCGACGAAGGCACTGGGCATCCCAGCGACCCTCCGTTCCACTGTGAAGCCGTGATCCTCCAAGGTGTCCGCCATGTGCGTCCCAGTCTTAAGCTCCTGGAGTCCAACCTCCGCCCATTCCCAATACTTCATATGAGCTTCGATGACGAGCCCGCTATTCTTCTCAATCCAATCAACAGCTCTTTGTTTCAGATCACTTGACATTCTATGTCTAATTCAACGAGTTCCTATGAATTATATCAATTAGCCGATAAGGGACATTA
>JASLYX010000017.1 GCA_030739585.1 Candidatus Bathyarchaeota archaeon | reverse complement strand
ATTAGAATCCATTTACGAGGGTTTAGTTCGTCTATCTGATTCCCAGCTAGAAGATCGGGGTATGTCGCTAGGAGAGTTTGGAGCATGTCTTCTAAATCATATTCCTGTTGGTTCATCTCAACTAGCGTGCCATCTTTCTGTAGCACAAAAACTCCCGAACTCATCTTCAACATAAATAGAGAAGATAAAGTATATTGTACTTTCTGATTCAAGCGCGCTTGTGATAAACGCTATATTCTCTCAACACATTTAGCAGTGGCTTTCTCAGGCTTCTATAGATTGAAGCTTGTACAAAAGTTCGGGAATATCTGTACCTACATACAACTCATCAAAAATAGCGGGATAACGCATTTCCACACGGTCAACAAATCTCGAAGGCACAATCATTACAAGATAATAATCAGTTCCAAAAAGCTGTCTAAATGATCGCATTTTACTCGTGAATCGGATTTCCGATGGATCAGGTTTGTCACTATATGCTTGTACACAAATATTCCGTCCACCAATATTGAGAACACGCTCTTCGGGTAATCCCCAAATTCCATGAGGCTCAAGCAACACCGTTCTTCCCTTGATTTTACAATCGGGTAACACGAAATCAGGGCGATACGTTATACCCCCAGGCAAGTGAAATCTTAGAGATTCATACTGGAACATCAGCCTCGTCTTTTCAAGCTCCGCTCTCAGACTCTCTTCAAATTTGCTCATCTCACGGGAGACAATATCGAATGTAACGGGAAGATTCCCTGTTTGCTCATGCAACTTGTTGAAGAACTCAAGATACCTCCGGAGTAGGTCAAGGCTCAGATTCTTTCCTCGTATCCACCGGCCAAGATAATAAAAAGGATAAGCGAAAACCCCGGGATCATCAGGAACCAAATCCCTACAAAACACAGTCAGATTTTCACGAACCTCCTCCCGTCGCAACACGTCCATCCGCCAATCCAACCCATCATAGGGGCAGAGCCCTAAGCAACGAGCAACATCACTCGTATACGACGTCAAAGGGAGCTTCAGATCACCTAAGGAAAAATGACTGAATAATCCCAAATCCGGATAAGGACGAGAACACCAGAGAATATACAACCAAGCCTTCTCGACATGAATTCCATTCATACGCATTACTTTTCCCGATATGTCGTCTACAACCTCTTGTGGCAAAGAAAAATGACGTACATAATCGAGAAAGTTTCCCATTCCACTATCCCTAACATACTCATTAACAGACACTAGGACCTCAGGAATATGGGCTCGTTCCGGGCCTAATTCATTGACAAATGGATAAGTCTCAAGAATCTCCTGGAAAACATCTGGATCAACTATAGAATAAAGGGTGTCCATACACACTTTATTATAATGAATCATTAACGCCCGCGCATTCTCAGCGCGCCCAATAAGATCTGTTTCAGTAATGGATGAAACCAATAGAAAATAATGGGCAATATGTTCCCGAATTTCAGGAGCTATATTGAAAGGATTGAACAACAATTTCTCGGATAATCGTGGGTCCCACTCTAGATTCACTGCTTTTGAGTTAGAACTGATGAAATTCAGAAGAAGTTCAGAAACGTTCTCGAAAGACATCTAAACGTTTTATGCTTGTTCTTAACTTAATCTTTAGGATTAGCCATGTCCGCGCGCGTTTTCCCTCATTGAGAGGGGTAAGTGGAGAAGAACTTGAAGTGATGCGGATGAATAAAGTTGTTCAACGAGGGGCCTTTGAGAAGAATCTCTTTTTAGTTAACACAAGTGAAGATGAATAAGATCATTTCTCATATGTGCAAGATTGAGGCTTTCACCGATCCATAAATACTGTAACGCCTATAAAACGGAATAAAAAAGGAAATTGTGGTAAAAAATTGGTCCTTATCGGTAAACCATAGATAAAACGAATTTTTGAATGTGTAAATCAAGTCCCTGAAACAGCAATATTGGCTGCCTTAACTGGGGGAATCCCCCCGGGCCCGCCTATTTTAAACGCCAGATAAAGTGTGTGTTAAGGATCCGCCGCGCGTCTTCCATAAATTTTGGTCAAGATTTCATGAGTAGCTTGTCTGTTAGGCTTGAATATAGTTAACATAGCGCCCAGACTGTTTTTTGCATTAGGGCTTAGATCATCTCTCGAGACTGTATTATCCCATTTAACACGCCTAATGTTTGGCATATCTTCCAACAGTTTGGGTGTATGTTCATAATCGCCAGTTATTTTACCAACAACATATTTGCGTGATGATGAATCATAGGTTATCACATAATCATCTACTTTAACATCAAAAAGAAACTTTGAAACTTGATTAGAATGCCTACGGATTTGTGCTTCACTACCTCCGTAAAGCGTGATTGCACGTGCATGATTCAATATTTCTTCAGCATCTAAGAACTTACTTAAATTACCTAATTCAATGAAACCAATAGCAACAAAGTTTTTTTCGATGAACTCATTAAAAAAACGGGATTTTCTCCCAGCACGGATCATCCACAATATTTCTGCCAATTCGTCATCGCCTAAACAATTTTTTCGTTTGTTAAGAAGCTTTAGGCACAATTAATTATGTGCTATGATTTCATAAGAGTTCATTTAAAAAATCGAGCCCGCTTCAAGTTTTATTAATCCTAATTTTTCCTATATCATTTTTTAAATCGAGAGGTTGCCCTTTTTCTAAGAGTTTAATTACATTGAACATCGATTGGATAAGAGCTGATTTTCCGGGTCTTCAAGAATGGACATACCTGGACAACGCCTTCATTGGCCTTTACCCTAAGCAGGTGCGGGAGGGATATGAAGAGTTCCTTGATCAATGGATGAGCTTCAACCCAGAGGGGACTAAGACCATCCTCGAGAACTGGCTTGATAAAGCTAATCATGTTAGGGGAATGATAGCAGATTTCGTTGGAGCGGAGACAAATGAGATCGCCTTCACTACCTGTACTGGCTCCGGTCTAAACATTGTGATTAACGGGATGAAGTGGGAAAAGGGGAATAACGTAGTCTTCCCTGAACACGAACACAACCCCTTGGACACCATGACCTTGCGAAGATATGGCGTGGAGTCTAGACCTGTAAAGGTAACAAAGGGGCAGATATCACTTAATGACCTAGAGAAAGCCATAGACAACAATACGAAGATTGTCCAAGTCAGCCAGGTCTCATATGTAAATGGATTCAGGTTGGACCTCAAAAAGGTCTCGGACATCGCGCACGATCACGGCGCGAAGGTTTTGGTAGACTCTACACAGGCTCTAGGCGCGCTTTCTACAGACGTAAAAGCAGAGAGAGTTGACTACGTCTCTGCAGCCCCTTACAAATATATGATGGGTCCAGCTGGACTTGCGTTCCTCTACGTCAGCTCGGAGCATCTTGATGCTTTGGAGCCTGACAGGATCGGTTGGAAAAATCAGCTTTGGGAGGGGGACTACGCCGAGGAGCAACTGGATGGTTCAACTGCCGAGAAATTTGAGTATGGAACAATCAACTTCCAGGGAGTTTATGGCCTCGAAAGGTCGCTGGAGTACATTAACAACCTTGGGATTGAAAATATTGAGAAGAGAATCATAACTCTCACGGATTACCTCTGGTCTAGGCTATCCGAGCTCGGGAGAAAGATGTACACTCTATCTGGGAACAAATCCCCCATCGTGAGCTTTTATCAGAACAACCCTATTGAAGTTGCTGCCAAATTGATGCTTGACAAGGTGAAGGTGACGGGAAGGAAGGCCCATGGGGGCCACGTCAGGGTCTCGTCCCATTTTTATAACACCCGCGAGGATATCGATTGTTTTATTGACAAGATATCTAAATTTCCCCCCTAACCCCATAAATCACCATTTTAGAGGTTTCTCACCTCTCCTTTTTTCTCGTTTCCCTCAATCTCCAAGCTATTAACTTAGTTTCTTGAAAACGGTAGTTTACCATGGACATGGCTTTACTAGAGTTAATGGGGCCACGGCTTTTCAGCCATGGAGAGATTGAGAGTTCGACGGAGCAAAGGAGGACACGTCATTTTATTATAGATTTATACCCCGATCATATTGAGGTAGTAAAAAATGGAAGGGAAAACTTACTATTTAAAAAATTTTAATCTTATCGACGGAACAGGTTCTGAGCCAAAAGCAAATGCTGAGATATTAATTAAAAATAACTGGATAGAAGACATTGGTGAGAGAGGATCTATTGATGTGCCTTCCAATGTGAAGACTTTTGACCTTGAAGAAAAAACCTTGATGCCCGGCTTAAACGATGCCCATTTGCATCTTCACGGTAGCCGCGATGGTGATCCCCGTTCGTCCAGATTCCTTCCCTCATGGGAAGCTCGTAGAGCAATAAGAGCTGCTGAGGACGCGAAGGCGTTGATAAATGCGGGATACACTTCTTGCAGGGATGCCGGTGGAAGAGTCGCGTTAGGATTGAGAGATGCAATTAATGAAGGCACAATCCCAGGACCTAGGATTCTTGCGGCGGGAAGACCTATAAACTCGACCTACGGGCACATCGGCAGGAATCCCCTTCCTCCAAGCTTCTTCGCTCCTGATACATACGCAGACGGCGTAGAAGAGTGCATCAAGGCCGTCCGGACCCGCCTCAGGGAGGGCTCAGATTTCATAAAGATCAGTACAGGCCTTTGGGGAGAGAGTAAGACCTACCTCGAGGGCGGCTGTATCCCATCATATACTGTCAAAGAAATAAAGGCGATGAACTACGAGGCGGAAAGCATGGGGTTCTTTGTCATGACTCATGCAAATGGCTACGCGGGGATCATGAATGCATTAGAAGCAGGGGTCTTTAGCATTGAGCATGGTGGGAACCACACTGATGAGAAAAAGGACAAAGAGATGTTCCGCACCATAATTAAAAACAACGCTATCTGGGCCCCAACAACCGCGATCATTTGGAAACCATACGAGTACGCTAAAAAGGCCTTTGGATGGAGTGAGGCGGATATTAAAACCTGGAACGAGAACCTTTTCCAATCTCTCCGAACAGCAAATGAGATGGGCGTCAGAATTGCCTCCAGCACAGATTACAGTGGTTCGGGAAGCATCGGGGGACAAGCTATGGGTACGGCCAACTCCTTTAACTTGGAACTGCTGGTCAGAGCAGGCCTTCCCCCTATGGATGTGATTGTTGCCGCCACGAAGAGAGGAGCTGAAGCAATGCGCATGGAGGAGGACCTAGGCACTCTAGAGAAAGGAAAGTGGGCTGATATGATAGTCATAGACGGGGATCCGATCGGTGATATCAAGATACTTCAGGAACTGGAGAACATAAAACTGGTAATAAAAAACGGAGAGATCGCTGTAAATAGATTATAACTTGGTTTTTCTTTTGTTAATGTCAGATTTTTTTCAATAGTTTCAGAGTGTTCAACTCGAGAATTTTTCATTATATCCCAATCACCATAGATGTTCTTGTCCGATCCACAAGGAATATTGATAAAGTCCTAAGGATTCTCCATATTTTGCGCTCCTAGATAACTAGGGCAGTTCACAGAGGGCTATTTCAGGCAGATTTTCGGTTTGACCCCTGAGACGCTTCAGCCTGGGAAGAGAAAAAAGTTCAGGGCCTATGATGGCCCGAATAACATCTTTAACTTGTTTTATGAGGTGTTAAAGTGTAGGGTTCACCGGGCGGTCGTGAAGGCTAAGCTTGAGCCTTAACTTGGTTTTATTCACTCTCTTCAATATGGTAAGCCTGGTTTGATCTATGACCTTCAGGAACTGTACCGATATCTCATGGATTACTGTGATAGGGATCTGTCAGGGCTTGAAGGAGCGGGATGATTTCTAATAATTGAAGGTTGATATTCCTTTAATTAGACACGGTAGGGAGCAGAGAATCTAGACATTAATCAACGAGGAAGGATTGTTGCTGGCAAAATATCTGAGAGATGATAAGAAAGAATGGACTCATAGAATCGTAGTCGTATAACCCGCATAGGTTTTTCCTAGTATGTCACAAGTTTATGCGAATGCATTATAGGGCAATATATAGTTTAAATAGTAAGTTATCATTTACACCTGACGAAATTTCAGGATTGCTTAAAGATTCTATAGAAGAATATGAAGGTAATCTTGGGATGTTTTAATACTATATTTAGCTGCGCGCGCGGCGTCTGATCATATCTTGTTGCGCTTCTGGTAACGTTTCTATCACTTGCTGCAACCAGGTATGGAAATCCTGCGTAATTTCCTCTGTCCAGGTAGAGTCGATCTGCCCAGCAGTATAAATTTCCGCTTTAAGCCGTTCAAACCCAAACTTATCTCTTAACTGTATCATTTCCGCGCTTTCAACCACTTCCTGAGCCAGATGAGCGGGAATAAACATAACCCCTTCCCGCAACCCAAGAACCACATCACCGGCCATGACAGCTGCCCGCCCGATGACGATAGGTGAATTATAACCAATGATCATAGTTTGATAGTAGGCATTCGAAGTAGAGGGATCCCAATTCCGGTTAAAAACGATAAAGTTTTGCAATTCCAGAACCCCGGCCAGGTCGCGAGTCCCACCCCACACTATACATCCTGTCCCGGTTTTCTTGTAGATCATATTAGCTAAATTATCGCCAATGAACCCGCCACCGATTTGTTTATCTTGCAAATCCGCCACCAAAACATCATTCTGTACCAACTGATCCATCACCCAATGTTTATCCCGTCCTTCAAGGCCCCTCCCTTGCGCTTCCGCGACTACAACATCGGCCACATCTGGTCGGTAAGGGATAAAATTACAAGTTACTGCCCGACCAACCAAAACTGGATTTTGGTGTGTGACCACCCATTTCCCTTGGAACTGACAATGGTAACCATGCTCTCTGAGAACGGTCCAAGCCTGCTCACAGGTCACACTTTTCATGCGTTCCAAAATAGCATCAGATACTTTCGGGCGACCATCTGAAAAACGCTCACCTTTATACTGCTGGGTATAGCGCAACATCTGCGCTTGTGTCAAAACAAATGGGAAAGGCAGTGGCCCTGGGAACTTGGTATTAGTCATTGACATTGAATCCTTCCCTCTAAAAAATTGTATTTAAAGATTTGTCGAAAAAACACATTATCTTTATGATTTCCCTACTCTCCGCGCGAATATACCAGACTTTCCCTAATAAGTCCCAAAAAATCCCTAAAATAGTGTAAATTCTTGCGCATGCGCTGTTTGAACGCCCAGACTTAGATAACCCTTTTCAAAATTTCGCCTTATAAAATATAGAACATATTCTTTTCCGCTCGCATGATTTGTTTTTAGGATTCCTGATTAGCCGTATGAATGAGCGCTTTGATATAGCCAAATGCAAAAGCATACGCTTGTAATCGACTGCTTGAGTCCTCGTGAAACGGGACATGATCCGGCATCACCATTCCAGAATACCCAACATCTCTCAAAGATCTTATAACCTGAAGAAAATCCAGATCTCCATTATCCGGATAAACTTCCATGAAACGACCAAATCCCCCTTGGATATTTCTTAGATGAACACTGAAAATTTGATTTCTCTCACCAACCCATTTAATGATAGGGCGAATTTCGGTTTTAGGATCACTCAGACCTTCTGATATAGAACCAACACAAAACAGGAAGCCATGAGATTTGCTGTTATAAAGTTGAGCGAAGTGTTTGATGCCCTCAAAAACATCCGGACTGTTCCATCTCGTAATACCTCTATAACCTATAGGCGTTGGTGGATCTGCGATATGGTTTCCTAATTTCACCCCATATGCTTCGGCAACCGGGAGCAATCTATCGAGAAGATAAGTAATGCGATCGTATATTTCGTCAATAGAAACATCACCTGCAATTGTTTTAGTGCAGTCTCTTCTTCGAGCTTTCTCATAATTCCAGGTGTTATAGGAGGCATTACCCCTTAGTTGATCTTTGGTTTTACCGGTCCTTTCAATGGGAAGGATAACGGTATTATATGTGCACAAATGAACACCTGATTCCCCTGCGACCCGAATCATTTGTTGAAGCATTTCGATTTCCCTGTCACGTTCAGGACTTTTTCCAAGCATAATGTGGCGGAATGGATCAGTTTCAATTCCTCTTTCACCAGATAATCCATACGAGCTCAGTGGCAGATGATACGCCTCTAGGTTTATCCCATATTTTTCGCAAGCTTCTTTCTTGGCTAAGGAATCCTCTAGATCCCATCCTACCCCTGGAATTGTTTTTGGTGCTCCTCCGTCGACATGAAAGACTCCATGCCGAGCCCAGAATTCAAGGTTTTTCAAGGTTATACCGCCTTGTTGACTACCGACTTTCATCTGAACTCTTTCGGGAGGTCTTTCTGATGATATATCAGATTGAGAATTACTTGTTTTTTTTGCTGTGGTGCTTGTGGTTTCTTTTCTCTTCATTTTTCCTTCTCCTACGTTAAATATGGTATGTGTTTCGTGTTTTTGTGTATTTAGAGAGAGTGAGCGAGAGAAAGAGAAGGTTTGGGTGTGTGTAGGGGGGGGTTAAAATAAAATCTCCAAACCCAAACACACTGAAACACCTGATGAAGCGGCAAGGGGGAACTAGAAGACGCTAAACCCGGAGGTTCTTCGGAATCCTCAATAACAGAATAATTATGGTCTAGGAAAAAATTAATATTTTTAATAATGTTTGTTTAAAAAGGTATTTTTATGCGGATGGAAGGAAAAGTAGCCATAATTAGCGGAGGGGCACGTGGGCTAGGTGAAGCCCAAGCTCTATTGTTCGCCAAAGAAGGAGTAAAAGTTGTCATCGGGGATATGTTAGAAAACGAAGCCATGAAGGTTGTTACAGAAATCAACGACAGAGGTGGCGAAGCTCTTTTCATAAAATTGGATGTTACCTGCGAGGAAGATTGGCGAACGATTATAGATGCTACAATTGAACAGTTTGGTAAGCTTAATGTATTGGTAAATAACGCAGGCATTGGTGGCGACGGAAGACTCAGCATCGAAGAGGTGAGTGAAGAAATGTGGGACGATGTGATGGCTGTTAACGCCAAAGGTGTTTTTTTCGGTACCAAACTGGCCATACCCGAGATGCTAAAAACTGGTGGCGGTTCAATCATTAATATCTCATCGCAAATAGGAATAGTAGGTAGCGATACCAGCGACCTTGCCTACCAGGCATCAAAGGGTGCGGTGCACATATTTACCAAGGCTGTGGCGTTGCGATATGCTACAAAAGGTATTCGCGTCAATTCCGTGCATCCAGGCCCTGTACAGACGCCGATGTTAGCGGAAGGTTTTATCGACGAGCAGCGTCGAAGGAAAGTGCTCTCCAGGATACCCATGGGTCGGGTAGGGAAACCAGAAGAAGTAGCCTATGGTGTCCTGTTCTTAGCATCGGACGAGGCATCATTTGTAACGGGTACCGAATTGGTGATCGATGGAGGTTATTTGGCCCAATAGCGCCCGCGAAACAACCCCCACACGCACCCCGGCAACCATGTTGAGCCTATAAACCTGAATATCCAACTGTCCCTTTCGCATTTACACACTATTGAAAAACACTCAAGAGATTTACACAATTACAAAGAACAATGAAAGGCCCTGATATATTATAAAGACCAACACATCAGAAATAAGCTCAGTCGTGATAACATGAGCAGCCCCTTCGACAAACCCACGATAGAGAGCAGAATCTCCGTCCGCGGAGCCAAGTGGCACAGAGACTCCCCGGATATAATCCCCCTGTGGTTGGCCGACCCCGACTATCCATTATGCCCCGAACTCAAAGATGAGATGAGGAAGGTGATAGAGGAGGAGTACACGATCTACGGCTCGGACCTGGATGCCCGCAGCGCCATCTCGGAGAAGCTGAAACGGGTCAATAAACTGGATATCCCCGAGGATCAGGTTATGATGAGCCAGGGAGTTACCCCCATCATGTGGCTCGCCGTCCAGATGGCTTGCAGGCCCGGAGACGAGGTCATAGTAACCGACCCGATGTACTCTCCCTTCTTAAACGCCGTGAACGTCAACAACGCCCGCCCGGTGTACTGGAAGCTGGATCTAGAGGAGGGCTATAAGTTCGACATTGAGCGTCTCAAAGCATGCGTAACTCCCAGGACCCGGCTCATCTTCGTCTGTAACCCCCACAACCCCACTGGACGGGCCATGACCAAGGAGGAGCTGAAGGGCATCGCCGAGGTGGCTGTAGACAACAATCTCTGCATAATGGTGGACGAGCTCTGGGAGGACATCAGGTACGATGGCAAGAAGCATTACAGCCTCGCTGCGCTAGATGAAGAGGCTGCGGCAATGACTATGACTAGCTGGGGCTTCAGCAAGACTTGGAGCATCCCGGGCTTCCAGGCCGGGTACATGGGCTGCACCAACAAGGTGATGTTCGAAGGCTTGCAGAAGATGGCGAGAGGGGTGCTCAGGGGCACCAACAATCTCACCAAGGGCATAGCTCCCCTCATCTGCAGCGGAGAGATCGACCACTGGGTCAAGAGTATGAACGCGTATCTTGCTGAGGTCAGGGACTTGGTGGAGAAGAGACTGACCGAGATGGGGGACTTCACCATTCCCAAGTTGGAGGCCACCTACCTGATGTTCCCGCGGTTCAACTACGGGCTCAGTAGCGATGAGCTCAACAAGGTGCTCATGGAGGACGCCAAGGTGAGTCTGAACAAGGGAAGCCATTTCGGTCCAGGTTGCGATGGCCACATGAGGATTCTCACGGCCACCAGCAAGGGCATCATGAACGAGGCCCTGGATCGCATCGAGGATGTCATTCCCAAGCTCGAAAAGATGAGGGAGTAACCCCATCCCACACCCTTTTTCTGTCACGCGGATACGATCTCTGCGAGCGGAAACCAGCTAGTACACAAAAAGATAAATCCACACTTTGTAAATCGGATCGATGGCCATGCTCGTTGTAGTTGGCGCGTGCGATAATTACAGATGGGTCATATTAGTTTAGATTACAAAAACCGCTTACATCAATCCGCCCAGGAATCCCCTGTTCGCGCAAGGGTGTCAGTACAGTATCTCTGTGTGGAGGGTTCACAGGGCGGTTGTGAGGGTTAAGCTTGAGCCTTATCTGGGTTTTCTTCACTCCGTTCAGTATGGTAAGCCGGGTTTGGTCTGTGACCTTCAAGAGCTGTACAGGTATCTCATGGATGACTTTGCGGTAGGGTTCTCACAGGGATT
>JASLYX010000016.1:326-15976 GCA_030739585.1 Candidatus Bathyarchaeota archaeon | reverse complement strand
TTGAGCCTCAACTCATAAAGACACCTCAGATTATTTAATGTTAACAATTAACGCTAAACATAATACACCGGTACCATGGTACTACCACTATTCTGAGACAAATATGAGACCCGCAGAGCGAGCGGTCGTTCGTGCACCCCGTCGTCCGTTATGTGTGTGTGTGGGGGGTTAAAATTAAACCCCTACACATACAACTACGTGCTTAATATTAGACTACTTTAGAATCTGATTTATCCTAACATAGATCTTGTCTGCATACCTCGCACGAACTCTAATCGTATAAACGCCAGTTCCAAAAGCATAATCGGTAGAACCCACAAGCTTTCCCTGTGCAGACGTTTGAAAAAATAGCGAAGCATCGCCATTTCTAATATCGTCTTGTGTTATGATTCCCTCGTAAATTCTTATCCGCGACCGCGCAGAACTGGAAGAAGAGGCAGACCACCAATCTACCATCCATAACCCCATTTCATTGTTAATTGTGAAAGTTTCAAACACGTCTATTGTTTCTGTGGTGATATCTTCATCATGTATAAGAAGCGTTCTTTCCCAATGCCCAGAAAATTTTCCCGGTAGTCCAATCTCTCCTTGATCCCCCTTTAAACCCCTAGACCCTTGTAATCCGGCTAAACCAGTTTCTCCCCGTAACCCTTGGTCTCCTGGTATCCCTTGAGCTCCTTGGTCTCCTGGTATCCCTTGTGTACCCTGAGCTCCTTCAGGACCACGTAACGCATCCTGAATCATTGGGATACTCATAATAAGTCCAGAAACAACGAGAATTGCAATTATAGCCGAAATAAGCGAAGTAACACCAATGGTTTTCCAATCAATATCCGACATGAATAATAGTTACATTACTCATTTCTTAAAACTTGAGTGATAGGCATTCATCTACATCTTTAAAGACTAAAACATATTTTTCCATACGCGCTCTATGTTTTCATCGAAACCTTTGTTTTTTCTCTTTGCCGTTTTCTGATTCCCCTTATGTAAGCGATCTGTCCTTTATGATGAGCAATCTCAGATAGATGAGAGAATAACCCGATCTTACGTTTTACCCTTCGTCCCCATAGATCTATTTCAACTTCTAGATCTGATGATGATAAACCATCCAAACCTCCTATGACCGCTTTTTTTCCGTTCTCTAGATCACTAAAGAGTTTTTTAGACGAATGAAGTGTTCCCTCGTAATTCTTTGGCCAATTATTAGGTAGATAATTTGGGTCTCCCTTCATTCTACTTGGTAACGAGACATTGCATATCCTAGAAATATGTGTGAGTATCCCCCGAATGGTATTAGCTTCTTCAGTTGGTTGCCAGTCTAATTCGTCTTCAGTTATATCTGAAATAGTGTTCTCAAATAGTTTGAATACATACTCAACATGCTCTTTCATTACTTGAAAATCCGCGCCACACGCATAATGGACCGCCATCCCTAGAAGTTATGAAATGATCTATTTATCATTTCATGCGTGAATAAAAAATGACTCACCAAAGTGAGCATGCCCGTAAACACTCATATCCTAAGGCCTGTAATTAAAACTACCAAACTTCGCTAACATATCTCCCGCAAATGGGATGTCACTGCTTTGCTTTTCTGTCCAGATATCCCACGATCTTGCCCTCACTAGCAAGAGCAAAACTGGGGCTGTCACCTTCCCCAATTCGCTCAATACAAAAACCGTGTTCCAGTGTTCTTAGATGCCAATCAAGGACCTTGGCATCAATACCCAACTCTTTCTCGAACTCCCCAATTGTGGTGAGTCCTTTCTCCATGAGTCTGAGGATGTCCCTTCTAATATGGTGCTGGATGGCCCGCATGTATCGCCTGTGCCTATCCTTTGTGTCCTCCATGGTATCGGAGAGAGTCCTGCTCTTCACTGGCATAGAACCACGTTAAGATGGGATATTCATTAAAGCCGCCTGTTTTTAAACTCTCCCTGTATGCAAGTTATGAGGGTCCCTAATGGGGTGTTGGGTGACCCTAAGCCCTTTAGGAGATAACCCGTCTATCCCTTTTCAGGATGAAGATCAATACCGTGGAGGGTCCTATAAAATCAGAGGATTTAGGGATCACCCTTTCCCATGAACATATGATAGCCAATTTCACAAACTGGTGGACTCCACCCCAGGAAACCTCGAAAATCCCATTTATTGATGCCGAGATTACCTTGGAAAACATCTCAGAGCTTCGTAGAAATAATGGGGTTATAAAAGACAATTACACGCTTGACGATGTTGATTTGGCCATCGAGGAGCTCAAGCCCTTCAAAAAAAGTGGGGGACAGAGCATCATTGAACTAACCCTTCCTGGCGCCGGAAGAGATGTGCTAGCCATGAAACGGATCTCAGAAGCTACAGGTATAGCAATAGTCTGTGGTACAGGCTGGTACGTTGAGAGCACGCATCCACCTTTAGTTAAGAAGAAGAGTGTTGAAGAATTAGCTGAGATAATGATAGAGGAACTAGTGGAAGGCATAGGTGACACCGGGATTAGAGCGGGCATCATAGGCGAGATCGGATGTAGCTATCCTTTTCATCCAGATGAGGCGAAGGTTTTGCAGGCAGTCGCCAGAGCCCAAACGGTCACTGGGGCGTGTGTCAGCATCCACTGCCCATCTGAGGAATGGAGACGAAGATATAAAAAATATCAGAGAGACGGTCAGAGATATCTGGATATCATCGAGAAAGAGGGGGGGAATCTAGAGAGGGTTATAATGCTACACATGGATCATTATAACAGGGAAAAGAAGCCACAGCTGGGGCTAAATGTCGAATACAATCGAAAAATATTGGAAAGGGGAGTGACCATTGCATATGACGCTTTTGGTAGATATCAACGATTCACCCCTGACGGTATGAGTTCGCCTACAGACAGAGAGAGGATAGCGGCGATCGTGGAGCTATGTGACCAAGGGTATGATGGAAAAATAGTAATATCCCAGGATGTATTCCTGAAGAAACACCTAACTCGATACGGTGGGCAGGGCTACGCATTTATTCTCGATTTCATCGTTCCTGCTCTCAAATTTTCTGAGGTATCGGATAAAGGGATAAGGAATATATTAGAGGAGAACCCAAAGCGACTTTTATCCTTCTAACATAGTGTGTGTGGGTGAATAATTATATCCGCTACTCCTCAATACCGGGGGTGTGTTTTTCCCACTACCTTCAGGAACCTGGACCGAAACGTTTCTGAGCCCCTTATTTCCGCATAGATATCATCATACTCTCGCATTAGATCACCAATTGTAGGGACCTGTTTAGGCGGATCATTGACCCCCAACTCGTTCTTGAGATAATCAAATATCGCGGAATTCCTTAACGCTGGACGTCCCATCATCACCCCGCTAACCCCCATCTTTATCAACGTTTGAACCATCTTAGGAGTCTCTATACTTCCATTGGCGACGACAGGGATTCCTCTTGCAGCCTCGACACACTCCGGATAAACCGAGTTATCTTCCTTCGCATCAGATCCTTGAGCCGCATGCTTGGCGTGGACAACAAAAAAGTCCGGATCCACACCTCTTAGATTGTTTAGATAGATCTTGTTCGCCTTTTCCTTTCTGTTCAGGCCGAGTCTAATCTTGACAGAGACCGGGTATCCATAATCTCTTATTAATGATACTAGTCGCGCCGTTTTCGCACCCCTTTTAACCATGGCTGCGCCCTTGCCTTGCCTGATGACGTCCCTGCTGGGGCAACTAAGATTCAGGTTGAACCCCTTAAAGCCATCGAAAGGCTTGAAATCAGTCAGGAAACGGTTCAGTTTTCCCTCGTTGCCGGATAGTATCTGGATCTGGACAGGAGTGGAGTCCCTTATCTTGATCTTTTCAAGGGAGCCTCGGTTCCTGTTCAGAAAGCTTTCCACGTGAGCCATCTCCGTGAATGTCAGGTCAGCGCCATGGTTATGGCAGAGGGTGCGGAACACGCTATCTGTGTAGCGTTCCAGGGGGGCGAGCATGAACTCGAGCAAGGCGTGAGATAGATCAACTCGATGAATAAAAATATGGATTAGTAAACGATTCCTTGGAAACAGCAAAAAAAGCTAATTTTTACCCAAACATTAAGTTTAGATAAATCAACATTGATTTAATTTGTCCATTGATAAAGTTAAGGACCTAATTCGAGATTTCGCTCAGAATTCAAATTTTAATAAATCTTAAGCGGGACCAAAATCTAATGGAGAAGATATTATTTGACTCATTTAGCACTTTTATGAGAATCAGAATAATCTTGCCCATTATTTCCTAATGGTAGCGTCTATTACTGAAACGAAACTCATTGTACGTGCTGAGAATGCACAGGCTTTGATGATTTATATCGATAAGGTATATCTTAATGGCCTTTATTCCGTGGTTGATATTGAAATTTGCCGGGATATTCTTAACACCTATCCCTTTGTTAAGGAACTAGGTCCCAAACAAGAAAGCATTCCTGAGGTCTTAACTTCAGTTAATGATTATGTTAGAGATAGTTTAATGGGAAACTATCTCGATTATGTAAGAAAATTTACTTTGCCCGAGGAGCTTGTAGACGACCTTACAAGAAAAATAACGCGTGTGAATGCATCCATGTAGAAACTGCTTGGTTATATTTTCTATAATGTTCTCGGCCTCATCCTGACTTTGGGTTATTTAGTCCTTTTTCGTTAAGTGATCTGAAGCTGCCCTTAACGTTGTATACAAATTATGTTGCTCACTGTTTAGGGTTTTGTACCTATGACAGGTTGGATTGGCGATTAGACATCACGTAAAGGGAGGAAGTTTGAGAAAAGTTTACTGCGTTTTGCAGTGGTTTGGTTCCTGATGATCCCGGTCTTTTAGTATATCCTTTCTATTATTTTGGTCGGCGGATCAGAGGAAAGAATCCTACCTTGGATCTCACAGAAGATACCTTGAGTTCTTCAACACCTTATATTACCAAACCGGTAATTTTCCAGTTACTTTCGATATTGTATCTCGTGAGATGAGCACATTTGAAGAGTGCTAAGGGCGGAGCTTGAAAAGACGATGTTGGTGTTTTAGTATGAATCTCTAAGATTCCATTTACCTGAGGGTATATTGTACCGCCCTAATTTTGTGTTACCTAAATATAAAATCAAGTTAAAAACAGTATTGCTTGAGTCTTATGGAATTTGGGTATTGCCTGAAAACCGAAAGACCAGTTAGAAGAAAATATGGGGAAGAAAAACAATTCCATACTGTAATTAATACGTGCACGTGCGATTGCTAAATGTGAAGTACTCCCGTTTATACATTTATCGAAAGGTGGAGTATAAGCATGGGTGAGAAGGTAATCGGTATTCTTGGTGGAATGGGCCCCGAGGCAACGGCAGAACTCTTCTACCGTATAGTGAATGCCACACCCGTGGAGAGAGACCAGGACCATCCCAGGACTATCATCTACAGCAACTCTAAAGTCCCCGACAGGACCTCTGCGATCACAAAGAATGGTGAGAGCCCTATGCCCGAGATGCTCATGGCAGCAAGAAGCCTGGAGAGAGCAGGTGCTGACTTCCTCATCATCCCTTGCAACACCGCTCACTTCTTCATCGATGACCTGAGAAAACTGCTCGGGATCCCGGTACTCCATATGATCGAACTGACTGTGAGGCACTTAACCAGTGAGTATCCGGATACAAGGTCTGTTGGGCTTATCGCAACGGATGGTACCATCAAGAGTGGAATATATGAGAAATTTGTTGATATGGCTGGAATTGAGGTTCTGGTTCCAACGATCGAGCTCCAGCGCCGCGTGATGGATGCTATATACCGACATATCAAGAAGGGAGACTTGGACACAGGTCGGAGTTTAACATTGGATGTGACCCAGGACCTCTTAGGGCGTGATGTTGACCTTGTTATCTGCGGATGCACTGAGATTTCATTGGTCCTAAAGAATGGGGATATAGCGGTGCCTGTGGTTGATCCTTTGCAGATCCTGGCAGAAATAGCCGTTAGGGTTGGTAGAGGGGAGCTGGAGCCAAGAGTAGTCTAGGGAAACGCGCGCGGGCATTTCCAATGAAGTTCCTCTTCGGGATGACTCCTCCTCCCCTTGTGGTGGATAACCTAGAATTTTCCCAGATATCATGCACGTTCCAAGGTTTTCTTTGGAATATAAAAAAAGGACAATGTCTATCTCTGCTCGTTCATAAAATCTTCTGAGCTGATTAGGAGGCCCTCATGGGTAAGAAAGATCTCCAAGATGGGGTGAGCAAGAGCTCAAATGTTGGCTGTCCATGAGTTTGAAAGGGATCATTATATAGTTGAAATCTGTGAAACTGAACTCTTCTCAGAGAAGGGTCTCTATGGATGTGAAAAGTCCAAGTGCCTCCTGACTTTAGGTTGTGGAGCGTTTAAGCGACGCCATCGATCAACTTTAAGACAACCCCCGAGGAGATTAGTTGGTCTTTCTTAATATTTAGGAATATTAGGACATTCGCGTTTTTCATATCCGAGAAATCCTATAATATAGGGTTCTTCATCAGGATGGGTGGAAGTTACTGGAATGGATTTAATGGGTTCCCGGGTCATCCCATAAGTTTTCATGCGTACCTATTTTTTATAGTATTTAAATAGAGGGTTTTTTCTTATATATGGAATGCCATGAAATTTGTTCATCTTAAGACGTTGAGAGACCTTATTATGCTTGTAGCATCGTCTCCATCGATGAACGTTATACAGCATCTCCAGAATGGAGAGTTCCATCTATATTTCATCATCGGTGGCACGTTGAATGAAATTTTTCTGTATTTCGTGAGGGAGGCGGAGGCAATCGAAGGTAAATTCGTCACATATAACTCCTATACGGGGGAGATCGGATCCAGCGAAAAGGTGGCCAAGGAGCCAAATCAAAACTCATTCCCTCTTGTGGAGATTGAGAACCAGGATCTTTTACCTGATGACCTGCTCTCCAAGGTGAACAACCTTTGAACCTGAATTATTACATAATTGTAGTGTGATATATTTGACTGAAAAAATTGATATTAGTATTGAGAACGTTGTAGCATCTGCTTCGCTAGACCAGAAAATAGATCTACTAGCTATTATGAAAGTATTCAGGAACGTTGAGTACAGGCCGAAACAATTTCCAGGGCTCGTTTTCAGGTTAAAGAGACCGAAGACGGCTACACTTATCTTTGGTTCAGGGAAGATGGTCTGCACCGGTGCTAAGTCGGAAAAGATGGCCCGGAGCGCTGTAAATAAGGTCGTACGGGAGCTAAAAAGTGACGGGATTATCATTTTGAGTAAGCCCAGCATAGTGATCCAGAACATTGTAGCGTCTGCTAATCTCCATGGAAAAATCGACCTAGAGATGGCTGCAGATATCATGGACAATGTTATGTATGAGCCTGAGCAGTTCCCTGGTCTTATTTACAGGATGGGTATTCCCAAGGTGGTTATGCTTCTCTTCGCTAGCGGAAAGCTTGTCTGCACAGGAGCAAAACATGAAAATATGGTAAAGGAAGCAGTCTTTAAACTCCATGGCATCCTGGAGGAAGACGAGCTCCTCTACTATGATTAAATCATGGACGAGATTGAAAATTGCCCCAGAAAAACGATCTAGAGCGCAAGGCCATACAACTTGTGTTTGAGGCAGGTCCCGAAGGTTTACTTCAAAGCGACATGTGGAAGAGTCTAGGTGTGACTAGCCGTGAGGGGTCGAGGCTCGCTTTAAAGTTCGAGGAGAAGGGAGCTATTGAGCGAAGTAAAGTCCTAAACAAGGGGAGATGGACCTACAAGTTATTCACAAAGATGAAACTTGTAACCATCAAATCTATCAAGAGTTGTCCTTGTATTGTATGTGAGGCCTTAAACAAGTGCTTTGATGGTGGCCAGGTCTCTCCTCTTACTTGTCAACTGTTAACTCTATGGATGAATCCAATCCCAGTTGAACAAGACGTCTAATTTATTAAGACGGGAAAAAATTGGAAGGCTGGAAAGAATATCTGAAATATATCATTTTCTTCGTGATCTTAGCCGGTTTAGCCCTTGGTGGTATGCAGTTCCTCAAGTCTAACCTGAAAACCAAGTATCCCATCATGGTTGTGGTCTCTCAGAGCATGGTCCCTACACTGGGGGTTGGGGATTTCATATTGGTGGAGAAAATAGATGACTTCGAGGCTGTGGTCGCTGAATCAATGCCCGAGGGAGAAATTCTAGTATTCCTAAGGTCTAGTTCAACTAACGAATATATTGTCCATAGGGCTGTGGATAAGTTTTTTTTGAATGGAGCATGGCAATATGTCACTAAAGGCGATAATAATAAGGTTCAAGATAGGCGATCAGTGAGCGAGACTAGAGTCGTGGGCAAGGTCATAGGTAGGATCCCTGTGCTGGGCTATTTCCCTTTGTTTATAAAGACTTCCAGAGGTTTCCTCCTTATTACCGGACTCATGGCGCTGGTGTTTTTCGCGGATTTTTTTTTGCCTGAAATGAGAATAAAAAAAGCTGGTGGACATTTCCCTTTTCTATCATTGATCCCCTTCCTCATTGCACCCCTTACACTCGCGTTATTTATGACGAGGCCTGACAACCACCTAGAATATGAGAGGTTTGCTCTGGCTGCGTGGTATATAGGCTGCCTGGTCGCGCCCCTCGCATTTGATGACGATGATATGGGGATGATGTTAT
Source organism: Candidatus Bathyarchaeota archaeon (assembly GCA_030739585.1). Lineage (NCBI taxonomy): Archaea > Thermoproteati > Candidatus Bathyarchaeota > Candidatus Bathyarchaeota archaeon. The sequence goes on along the minus strand of JASLYX010000016.1, from coordinate 7,337 downwards.
GGTTGTATCATTTTGTACTGGTGATGATTCCCCTAATCAACGATATGGTCTGGTGGATGACTCAGATTACCCCTAGCAACTGGTGGCGTGTCTCCGGGAGCACGGTACCCCTTACCTGGTTATTCAGGGGGGAAACGCCTTTTTTCTTTGAGGCTTTTAACAGGATCACGCTTCTTTTGGTTCCGGGTTGCTTGTTGTTTTTTGTGATCACGGCTCTGAAGCGGAGGGGGGTATTTCCCCTAACCGAGATCAGCGCAAGGCTGCGTCGCTATCTCTGGTAGAAATTAACTAAGATCGGATGCTTTGTGGTTCGTGCCGCACCCGTTAGCATTTCATAATCTTTATCTTCTAAGAAGCGTATCTACGGCTTCTTGAAAAAATTCTCAAGTGCAGATAGTTTGTTGTAGGCATAATTAATTTCATCATGATTCGCGCGCGATAAGAGTAAATAACGCCGTTCCCAAATGGATCCTGTTTAACTTGGTCATTCGTGTTAACTATGATGCCGATGATAACCTTTCGATTGAAAAAGTCTCGGAAATATGTTTGAAATGCGGCGTTTGTTGCGTGGTGAAGGAGCACGCCTGCCACGCACAGCTTGACAGCCAATTCCATCCTCAATACACATACGTCTATGATTGTCTCGGTGCCGAATCACCTTCTTATAACCCAAATATATGGCTCTGTGTCTCTTGTCACAAATGTGAGGAGCTATGCCCCTATGGGGTCTCTCCGATCCGTTTTATAGAGTCTATGAAGGCCAAGGCATTTGAAGAGGGGCTGGCGCATCCGGTTATTTTTGGTGAGGTAACAAACGTGGTTTCCACTGCTTTCGCGTTTCCCCTTACAGCCTCTTCCAGGCGTCATCGCCAGCAGATGGGTCTGAGCCCTCTTGACGAATCGGGAGCAGATGACTTGAAAAAGATCGCTGATAAAACTGGGCTTTCAATTAAGATTCGTCAATATAGGGGGAAAAAACAGTAAAATATAGCTTCTTTAAAGGCTGCTTCTTACCAGTGAGGCTACCCCACATTGAAAAGGTCTCCGTTAGAGTGCTTGGGGAATTGGGGGTGGAGCTCCAGGAGACAAAGGGATTCAGCTGTTGCCCTGAGCCTGTGGGCTTTCTCTCTAACGATAAGTTTGCAGGTATGGTAATTGCCGCTCGGAATATCTCTCTTGCCGAAGAGGAAGGGCTCGATATAATCACCCTTTGCAACGGGTGTACATACTCCCTCAGACATGTTAATCATGCCCTGAAGGAGGACGAAGAGGCGAGGGAGAAGGTCAACGAGGTTCTCAGTGATACCAATCACCAGTTTAAAGGGACTGTGGAGGTTAAGCACTTTGCATCTGTGCTTGTGGATGACCTGGGACTACATCGGGTTACTGGCAAAATTGAGAGACCTCTAAAGGGTCTTACAGTTGCTGGTCATACTGGCTGTCACATTGTCAGCCCCCCTGAGATTATGGCATTCGACGACCCCTTCGATCCTCAGGTGCTAGACTCAATGGTTACTGCATTAGGCTCGGCACCTGCTAATTTTGATCTCAAAACTCTCTGTTGCGGCTGGACCCTTACCAATTACGGGGATAAAGACGGGGCGGACAAACTTCTCAGCGCCAAGCTCGAGGCTATGTACAACGCCAGGTCTGACTGCATCACCGTAATTTGCCCCCAGTGCTTCTATCAGTTCGACATGGGACAACTCCTTACCTCCCGAAGGCTTGGGCTCGAGTTCAAAGTGCCTGTCATGTTTTATCTTCAGCTCTTGGGTTTGGCTATGGGGTACACCTTTGAGGAAATAGGTCTCAAGCGCCACAGGACAATGTCATCCGGGTTCAAAGAAAAGATTCTGGAGGTCCTCAGATGAAGATCCCAACTGTCTGTATCTATTGTGGGACCGGCTGCAGGCTTTTCCTCATGATCCGAAACAGGAAGGTGGTAAAAGTCCTCCCCCATCAGGACGGCCCTGGAGAGGGGAAGCTCTGCATCAAGGGGTGGAGCGCCCACGAGTTTGTCCACCATCCAGACAGATTGAAGACTCCCTTAATTAGAGAAGAACATGGCTTTAGGGAGGCAACTTGGGAAGAAGCTCTCGAAAAGGTCTCAAATGAACTTAGGGAAGCCAGAGATAATCACGGGAGCGACTCTCTTGCATTCCTGTCGTCAGCGAAGGCCACCAACGAGGAGAACTATCTGATGCAGAAACTGGCCAGGGCAACTGTTGGGACCAATAATATTGACCATTGCGCTAGACTATGCCACGCTAGTACAGTTACAGGTCTAATATCCTCTTTTGGAAGCGGTGCAATGACCAACTCTCAGGAGGACATCGAGGAGGCCGACGTTATCTTCGTTATAGGGTCCAACACTTCTGAGCAGCATCCGCTCATCTCGAGACGAATGATTAGTGCAACGAAGAAGGGGACCAAGATCATAGTAGCGGACCCCCGAGAGATAGACCTAACAGCCCATGCCGTGCTCCACCTCAAGCATAGGCCTGGGTCCGATGTAGCTCTCTTGAACGGGATGATGAGTGTGATCCTTGAAGAAGGCCTTCAAAACAATGATTTCATTGACGCCCGCACGGAAGGGTTTCAAGAATTTAGGAAGCGGGTTGAAGGCTACTCCCCTGAACGCATAGAGAGGATAACAGGGGTGCCCATGAAAGAGATTCAGGAGGCGGCAAGGCTGTTCGGGGAAGCTAATAAAGCCTCCATCTTTTTTGGCATGGGTATTACACAGCATATCACCGGCGTTGAAAATGTTCTCTCGACAACCAATCTAGCCATGCTAACAGGAAACGTGGGGAGACCCGGAACAGGTGTCAATCCTCTAAGAGGCCAGAATAACGTCCAAGGTGCATCTGACATTGGATGCCTCCCGAGTTACCTGCCGGGATATGTAAGAGTTAAGGGTGATGCAAGGAGGGAGCGATTCGAGGAGGTATGGGGCTGCACTCTACCAAGGAAAAATGGGCTCACCCTCATGGAGATGATTGACGAGTGCGGCGACGGTATCCACGCCATGTTCATTATGGGGGAGAATCCAATGCTTTCTGACCCAGACACCAATCACGTTAGAAAACAACTCAAGAAACTTGACTTCCTTTTAGTTTCTGAACTTTTCATGAGCGAAACTGCGGAACTTGCGGATGTGGTTCTTCCCGCAGCTAGTTTCGCAGAAAAAGACGGGACTTTTACAGCAACTGACAGGCGAATTCAGATGGTAAGGAAGGCTATTGATCCTGTTGGCGACAGTCGCCCCGATTGGGTGATAATCTCTGAAATATCTACGCGGTTGGGATTCCTGATGAACTACGGATCCACAACTGAGATCATGGATGAAATCGCGAGTTTGGGTGGTATATATGGAGGGATCAGCCATGAGAGGCTGCAGAAAGAGGACCTTCGATGGCCATGCCCCACTAAGAGTCACCCTGGGACCAGAATCCTTCATCGGGATGAGTTTAGCCGGGGGCTCGGAAAGTTCCATACTGTAGAATACAAGCCTCCTGCAGAGGCGCCAGACGAAGAATATCCATTCATATTAACTACAGGGAGACTTCTCCATCACTGGCACACTGGGACCATGACTAGGCGGTCTGAGACATTGACGGGACAGGGAAACGAGGCTTTTATGGAGATTAATCCATCTGATGCTGATAAGATTGGGTTAGGCAACGATGAACGTGTCTTGGTCTCAAGTAGACGGGGTAAAATATCCCTAAAAGCCATGGTTACAGAGAAAATACTAGAAGGCGTCGTTTTCATACCATTCCACTATGCTGAGGCTGCCGCTAACGTCCTTACGAACTCCGCGGTTGACCCTTTAGCGAAGATACCCGAACTCAAAATTTGTGCAGTAAAACTGGAGCGTGCCTGAACTTGCTCTGGTTTAGGACGATCTGGTCTTTTTCTCTAGGAATCTGCCCCGCATATCTCAGCCTCAAGGAGCTTGACGATTCCCATTACCTTGATTCTATCAAAGTGATCCTTTCTTAGCTTCATATTGCAGTAGGGACATGAGGTCAGCAGTATATCCGCATCTGTTGAGATCAATTTGTTCATCCTGAACTAATTTATCATTTTTCGCCTCTTTATTCTAAGATACTAGAAAGCATTAAAAATCGCCAGCGGTGAAAAAGAGGGGATTACAAACAATGGGTGAAAATAAGAACCCGGAGTTACACAAAATCGTGATAATTGGCCTTGGAACGGGTGGCCTCTATTCTTCAAGAGCTGCCACACGATTTAATCGGAAAGTCAAGGTCACGATTATAGAGAGGCGTGAATACGACATGTTCTCCCCCTGTGGGTTACCCTATGCGATTGGAGGGCTTGTCGAAAGCTTCGAAGATCTTAAACACAGTGTCCCTTCTACTAGGCGGCTCAAGAAATTACTTAGACACAACGCTATCTCCATTGACACGGAGGAAAAAAAGGTCCAGGTAGAGAATCTGGCAACTGGAGAAAAGAAATGGATTGACTATGATTCCCTTATCTTGTCCACAGGGAGCCAACCCCTTATCTTACCCATACCCGGGGCCAAAGAGTTATTGGGCCGCGGAGTACATGTGGTCACTAATCCTGAAAACGCGAAAGAGCTTAAAAACGTGGCTTGTAAATCCAAGAGAGCCGTGGTTGTAGGCGGAGGCGCTATAGGTCTAGAGATTGCCTTCGCTTTAAAAGAACTGGGATTAGATATCTACGTCACCAAAAGAAGTCCTCCCCCCTTCCCTCGGAACTTGGATCCAGATATGGGGAAGATTATCAGCGAAGCCCTGGACGCACACGGGCTACACATCCTCTTTGGGAAGGGGATCGACTCAGTTAACGGCACAGATCAAGTAGAGTCAGTAACAATTGCAGGCGAGACCATACCTACAGATATCGTGGTGATGGCAGTTGGCGTCAAGCCATTCTCTGCTCTTGGGGTGGATGCAGGTCTTGAAACCGAGAGAGGGGCTCTTCTAGTAGATGAAAGGATGGAAACCAGTGTCAAAGACGTCTACGCTATAGGAGATTGTGCCCAGTCGTTCAGCGGCATAGATGGAAAACCCTCATATATCGCCCTAGCCACGACCGCCTTCAAACAGGCGGCTGTTGCCGGCGTGAATGCTGCTGGAGGGAACATGGTCTTTGGTGGCAACATTGGCACTTTTGTTTCCTTCATCGGGAATTTGGAGGTCTCCACCACCGGGTATAACTCAGCTACTGCTGAGAGAAATGGCTTTAAGGTGATAACTGGCAGGGCGAACATGTTGAATAAACCCAGCTGGATACCGGGGGCTAAGAACATCTCTGTGAAGCTGGTGATAGATGCAAAAACAGGGAGGCTCCTCGGCGGTCAAGCAATTGGCGAAGAGGGCGCAGCCTGGAGGATGAACATCGTGGCCTTAGCAATCAATCAACGGATGACAATACAGGAATTTTGCACCATTGAGCTTGCCTACGTCCCTGTGCTATCTGAGGTCTACGATCCCTTATTGGTCGCGGCTGATATAGCAATAAGGCGATTCTCCAGGGCTCGATAGTCCGAAAACACCCCATTCATTTCTCCTAGTAAATTGAAACATTCAATATATGTTATGTTCCATCACTCATTATGAGTGCATGAATAGGTTTTATTTGGTTTCAGTGAACCTTATTGCATTGATATATTCGCGTACTGTTAATATTAGTTCAAAATATTGATGATGAAATAATTTTAATGGGATTTTCTCAATCCGCGTGCCTAAAATTGTTATTTATTATCAGGTTATACCTTTGAAAAAATAAACCGCTTTTTTATTATTTTAGCTTAAAACTGTACACATATGCAGTAATAATAAATTAAATCTAAGCGCGTTCATCAACGCCTTATTCCAAAGTTTATTTAGCACATTAAAATCTTGAAGGGGTGCGCATTGTTTTCCTATTAGCTCTTCTATAGTTTCCAAGTAGGAGGATAATATAAAAGGTCGGTTAGGCGATGGTATTAGAAAGTTGTTTCTATATTTGTCATGTCCAAGAACCAGTCTATTATTCTATTTCTAGAAAGTTTTCCAATAACTCTTGGCTAAATTGCGCGCCTAATAATGCGTTGGATTTTATACGTGCACTATCCGTACATACTTAAGATAGATTAATATCTCTTTAAAGAAAGGTATGGACGATTTGTACAATGGGTAATCCTAACAAACAGGGTAAGACTGAGCTTAAGCCGGTCAAAGTCGTGTCATATGGGATCGGTGTAATTGGGAGGCGGTTGGCGAGACACCTGCTCACTAAGAAAGGCGTGGAGATTGTAGGGGCCATCGATATCAATCCCGAAATCATAGGCAAAGACCTCGGGGAGGTCCTTGATGTCGATAAGCTGGGGGTCACCATTTCCAATGACACTGATAAGGTCTTGTCCACCATAAAACCAGATATCGTCTGCCATACAACCTTATCCTACTTGAAACAAACCCACGATCAATTCGTCCAGATACTTAATCATGGAGTGAATATCGTCTCCACCTGTGAGGAGTTAGCCTACCCCTACGCTACAAAAGAGGGAGGAGCGTACGCCAAGAAGCTTGATAAGGTGGCAAAGGAGAACGGAGTCACGTTGTTAGGGACGGGCATCAATCCAGGGTTCCTTATGGATACACTCCCCATTTTCCTAACGGGTGTTTGCACTAGAGTCGACGACATCTCCATAAAAAGGCAGATGGATGCTGCCACACGTAGGGTTCCCTTTCAGAAAAAGATCGGTGCAGGGCTCAGCGTAAATGTATTCAGAGATAAAATCGCTACTCGTGAGATAACAGGCCACGTCGGGCTTGAGCAGTCTATTCAAATGATCGCTGACGCTGTAGGCTGGGAATTGGATGAGATAAAGGTTAACCAGGTTCAACCAGTCGTCCTAGACTATGATGCTGCAAGCGATGCCATTGATGTTCCCAAGGGACACAACGCTGGCTCAATGCAGATGGCCTACGGGATGCGGGGGGGAAAGCCCCTCATAACTATGGACTTTAAAGC
>JASLYX010000016.1:0-316 GCA_030739585.1 Candidatus Bathyarchaeota archaeon | reverse complement strand
TAGCATCTCGATCAGGGGGGAGCCACCAATCAATGAGCGTACGTCACCATGTATACATGGGGACTTTGGCACCATTGCGATCACCTCAAATGTGATTCCCCATGTAATAAATTCGGATCCGGGATTTAAGACAATGGTTGACATGCCGCCTCCTCATGCAACAACAGCCCACATGAGAAAATATCTCAAGTGACACCCTCTCGGCCTTTGTAGAGACTCATTTTTCCCAAAGTTTTAGTCCTCTAAAGCGACATGTAGACCGGGTTGACTAAACGGATACTAGTCGTCTGTGAGAAGCCTAGCGTAGCAAGGCGGA
>JASLYX010000015.1 GCA_030739585.1 Candidatus Bathyarchaeota archaeon | reverse complement strand
GGGAAGATCCTCCCCGACAATTGCGTTAAACTCGGCTTTGACCTGTTGAACGGTCTCCTTTTCTAGCTCGGATGGCTAGAATATATTAATAAACAATCCGCCCTCGCCTAGATAACGAACTGGGTTCCTTTTTGCTCGTTCTGTCTTTGCTTTGCAAGCCCTTTTTGGGTGCCGATGCTCGTGATCTCGATATCATAAGTGACGAACTGCTCCACCATATCTGTGAGCTTTTTTGTCATCTCTTCAAGCTCATCCTTTTTGAAGCTGGACATTATCTCAGGGCTGCTTACCCATTGCATCCATCCTGCGAGGCTTTGGCCCAAGGCCCCAAAGGAGAATCGCATCACTCGTACTAGTTCAAGTCTATCCTGTTCGGGGTTCTCTTTAAGGCTTCGGAGCTGTTTGAGGGTGTCTTCGCTTCTCTGTATCCAGTTTTGATGCATTTTATTTCACTGCGGATACTTTGAGGTGGTCCTTGATAAACGTGTGTAGGATGGAACCCTTAAATCAGGGATATTCAGCTATATTTTTGAGCCGGGATCTCCTAGCCTGGTAGGGAGCTAACACCTATGGGTGGCTCATGCCTGGAAAGCTAGTGTCCGTATGGACGCAAGGGTTCAAATCCCTTTCCCGGCGCCACTCACTCACGTAGGGCGTGCAAAGAGATGTTTTTGGAGCTTTTTCTTATGGACCAGTAACTCTTTTACCCCGTTATCAAACTCTGTTAGCATCTCTTTATAACATAAATGTATATCCCTCATCTTTTGAGAGTTATTCTTAACCTGTAAAATAATGTCTGGATCCTTAGGAGAGGCTATAGAGATTAACTGAGATCCAAACCTGCTGGACTCAATGCTAAGTATGTTATGTTTGATCCAGACGTATTTTGGATCCCTTCTTTTTTTCTTAATTTTATTATCGAGTATAAGGATCTCCCGTAAGATCGATTTTCTATTGGATAATCTTTTCATCTTTTAACCATCCTTTTTCGATACTGTTAGTCTGATACAGTTCGGTACGAGATCCCTAGGGAAGATCTGGATTGATCACAGCTAAGGTATTTTAATGTAGTATCTCCACCAGACATTCCTGTTGCGCCCCTATCTTTTGTGCCGCTTGACCCTATCTAATTTTTGTTCTGCCTTACGGGCAGCGAACTTCCGTGATCCTGAGATCTTTGTTCTGTGGAACCTATATCGCCGTTCGCCTTCCTCACCCTGATCTAAGTTTGAAATTTCATTATAGAACTGTGGGTAGGTAATCTCATCGGAATTTAGGTTAATGATGAGCTCGTTCAGGCGTTCCTTTACCTCGTCACTTTTGGACTGTTCAAATTTTTTCGAGTAAACACCGTATGCCGTACCGAACTTGAAGTTAGTGTTCTCAAAGATTTTCTTCTTAATTTCCTCTTCGGTCATCTCAACTGGTACCATAATATCACCTACCCCCTAATAACTGCATCAATTCTTCTTAGGAAGGTTGAATTATGGATGACACCGATTCCTGAATACGTTAATCTAGGTTAAATCCGTGCCTTGCAGACAATTCGATATCTATCCCTGAGTTCTTTTAAATCCTGCAATTAGGTCGCTTCCCCTAGAAAAATGATCTTAGGGCCTCTATAATATCCTAGTTGAACACAATTCAAGAGTGGGGTATATCCTTTTGAGGATTCTTTTCTCCAGCTAAAAGAATAGACTGTTCCTCTTCTGGTAGATGAACTCGTTTTGGCTAGAGCGCACGAGTAAAGGATTCACTATTTATTTTGGAAGTAAGTTGCCTTGAGTAAAAACAAGTTTACATGTGCGGTTTAGAATATTTTCTTATTCACCTCATCCGGCTTCTGAGATATTAGGGTGACCTCTTTGACGTGGACCCTGATGAGAGCCCTAAGAACCCAATTAGCTCTAGCGAGGTTCTCTTTGACCTTCGTGAACCTCTCCCCTTCTCTCTCAATTTTCCCTAGCCCCTTGAATCTATATCCTTTTACTTCGTTAAAGTCGGTGAAAGTGACGCAGACTCGTGGATTTGCCTCTATGTTAAGCACGGTTTCCCCGCCGAATACGTTCCAAAGTTCGAGGGTACCATCTCTTCTAAGGCGACCGTTCTTCACGGAGATGTGGGGTTGCCCGTCGCTTTCGATAGTGGCTACGATACCCCTTGAGACCTCCTTTACAAAGTTTCTTAGTTTGTCATTGGCGAACGTCATGATATAACAAGAAAATCTGCAGTTCAGCGCTTTATTAATCCTCAGTATTAAAATCAAGCGCGTGCTGACCTCTCAGCAAATAGAATAGATCTTTAATACACACGCGTAAAAAGGAAATTATCTTTCTTAATTAGTGTCGTTATACTCTCGCTGAGGGATTTATGTATACAATATAAAGAAGGTTAAATCGATCGCGCGTGGATCCCTTAAGGAAAAGTTTCTTGCGCCTCGCGTGAGTTAAATGGAAGGTATTTAGGTCTAAATATAGTTGGCTGATTGAATTGAATGTCGGATTAATCGGGTGTGGCGCTATTGGCATTACTCTTGCCCGTGCGATATCTGACGGGAAAGCGGGGGGTATAACTTTGATCGCGGTGAGCGATATTGATGAAAGCAAGCTGAATACTCTCAGCAAAAAGGTTCAAATGACTAACGTTCTTATGACCACTGAACCCAATAAGATCATAACAGATGAACGTATCGATTTAGTGATAGAGGCAGCCTCACGAGAGGCGGTTAAGTCCTTTGCCGAGAAAGCACTGACAGCGGGGAAGCACATGCTAATTATGAGCGTAGGTGCCCTCAGTGACAATGTTTTGCTGTCTCGCTTGGAAAACGTTGCTAGGGAGAAAACTGTGAAAATCTACCTGCCCTCCGGGGCTATTTGCGGTCTAGATGGCGTAAAGGCAGCTTCTGTAGAAGCAATACACTCTGCTGAGATTACGTCGATTAAACATCCGAAAAGCCTTTTAGGCGCCCCTTTTTTGGTTGAGAATAAGATCGATTTGAGTCAATTTAAGACCTCTAAGGTGATCTTTCAAGGTACTGCAAGGGAAGCTATCAGTGGGTTTCCAAAAAATGTTAATGTTGCAGTTGCCCTTAGTCTTGCGGGGTTAGGCGTGGATAGAACCATGGTGAAGATTATAGCTGATCCAGAAGCGATTAGAACCCAACATAATATACATGTGAAAGGGGATTTCGGAGAACTCAATACCTTGGTAAAGAATCATGTTCATCCAGGTAACCCAAAGACAAGTTACCTTGCAGCGCTGGCAGCTATACAGACCCTTAGAAAGATCACTGAACCTATCCAGTTAGGTACTTGATACATGCGCACATTTATACATGTAACAACTTGGTTCAGAAACCCTGAACCCAAGAGCTACTGAACCTCCCCCCCTAGGCTGCCCCACTTCACCTTTATTTCTTTCTGAAATATCAGTTGGTCCTAGGTTCCCTATCTTTGGATAACTTGAAACCAAAGTCATAACCCTGATAAATCATCCAAACTGTTGAAACACACGTAGATACCCTAAACCATTACAAAGCTCCTGAGCTTTCTTATCTCTGGAGTTCACCGCGTCATTGATGACTGCCTAGGTCTTCTGAATAACTATGTGCTTGGTAAAATTAGGGTGAATAGTGTCGTTTTTGGGGGTTAAAATGGTCGAAGTCCTCCAATATAAACCCCCAACTTCCTCGATTTGGATCTAGTTAGGTTTAGTTTTCTCGGCTGGAACGTCTTTTCCCCATGAAAACGAGGGTAATTCTCTTGGTGGCCTTAACTATGGACTGAGGAAAAGTTGTGAATGTTCTGAAGACGTTTATAATGACTGTTCGGCCCTGAGCCTCTCGCGCTTAGGCTAATGTAGTGATTTCCCGATTTTACTTGTTAGAGGCCTCAGATGCCCCTTACTGGCTGGAATGATAAGTAGCGCACTATATTGAGTAACGCCACATGCATATTGCTTCAGACATCCCGATTTGATACTTCAAAATAGCCATTCCAAAAAACCTTCGCTCCTCCTGTTAACTTGGGTCTATAACTGTTATCTGTGTAAAGTCATGAAATAGCCTTAGACAATGCCTAAAAAGGGGGTTGTCCACATTTTATTTTGGTGCAGAGGATGTTGGACATTCGACTCATTAGAGAAAGCCCCGAGACTGTTAGGGAGAACTTAGCCCGGAGGCATGACCATAAAAAGGAAGCACTACTAGACCAACTAATAACGGATGACGCCAAATGGCGGGAGCTAACTGGCGTGGTGAATAATCTCAGAAGCCGGAGGAATAAGATCAGCTCTGAGATCGGGGATAAGATTAGGGAAGGTGAGGACTCCTCATCGCTCCGGGAGGAAGCATCTAAGATTCCCAAGCGGATCATCTACGCTGAGACCGAGAGGGATCAATACGGAGAGAACATCAGGGCTTCCTTGATGCGGTTACCAAATATGCTCCACAAGTCTGTGCCATATGGGATTGACGATAGCGATAACGTCGAGCTCAGGAAGATGGGGACACGTCCAGAGTTCGATTTCGAGCCTAAGAGCCACGCTGAAATCGCGGCTGCTCTTGGCATCCTCGATTTGGAGCGGGCCGCAAAGGTTTCAGGCTCCGGATTTTACTACCTAAGGAACGAGCTAGCGCTCCTTGACTACGCTATTATGCAGTATGCTATCAGCCACTTACTTAACAAGGGCTTTTCCTTAATCGTTCCCCCCTACATGATCCGGAGGAAACCATACGAGGGAATCACCGATCTCGCTGATTTCGAGTCTGTAATGTATAAGATTGAGAAAGAGGATCTCTATCTTATCGCGACTAGTGAACATGCAATGGGCTCGATGCTCATGGATGAGGTAATGAACGCTAAGGACTTACCCCTAAAGTTCTGTGGGGTGAGTCCTTGTTTCAGGAAGGAGATTGGGACCCACGGCAGGTACACCAAGGGCCTTTTCAGGGTGCATCAGTTCAACAAGGTGGAGCAGTTCGTCTTCAGCCTCCCTGAGCAAAGCTGGGAGATCCACGAGGAGATCCAGCAGAACTGCGAGGAGCTATATCAGGGTCTGGGGCTCTATTACAGGATCGTCAATGTTTGCACTGGGGACCTTGGTTCCATCGCAGCAAAAAAATATGATACCGAGATTTGGATGGCAGACGGGCAGTTTCGGGAGTCAGGGAGTAACAGTAACTGCACAGACTATCAGGCTCGCCGCCTCAATATCCGGTACAGGAATAAGGAGGGGCAAGCCCCTGCTGGGTTTGTACATACTCTGAATAACACGGCCCTTGCAACGAGCAGAACCATGATTGCTGTGCTGGAGCAGTATCAGCAGGCAGACGGGTCGGTTGTGGTTCCGAAGGCGCTGAAGCCCTATATGAATGGTCTAGAGATTATAGAAGAGACCATTAATCCTATCCATATTTAAGGACATTCCGCCAATAGAACGCAGACCTTTTTCAATTACAGCTTTGGAACAAAGCGGGCGACCGCTCAGTTTTACTTCAGATAGGCGCCTAGTATGACAACGTCTTCCTCAGGCCAGTCCTCAAATAGCCCAGATGTAGCCGTCTTCACATTTCCAATAGCTTCCATAACTTCCATTCCCTCAACGACCTCCCCAAAAACAGCGTACCCCTCATTAGTTGAAGTATAATCGAGGAACTCATTATCTACCAGATTGATGAAAAACTGGGACGTGGCACTGTTAGGGTCACTGGTCCTAGCCATCGCTATTGTTCCTCGCAGGTTCTTAAGCCCGTTATTCGACTCGAGCTCAATCGGATCCTCCGTGATCTTTGGTTTACCTGTGGCAATAAACCCGCCGCCCTGAATCATGAAGCCTGGTATCACCCTGTGGAACACTGTGTCTACATAAAAGTCGGACTTGACGTAATCCAGAAAGTTCGCCGTTGTTTCTGGGGCTGATACAGCGTTTAACTTTACCTCAATATTTCCCATCGTAGTTTCAATTACTACTATTGTTTCTTCAACCTCTTCTATTGTGCCCCTTTTGTTTCCCCTAAGTAACACTTCTAACACGTCTCCGATTGATATTAAAATTGTGAAAAGGAACATTACAATCATAAAAAGGGCGATAACTGTCTTTTTGTTAATCTTCATGAATGCCTTGAGTGGGGGTCAAAGAAGATAATTCTTTGGGTTTCTTTAAGGCAAACTTCCCCTTTTTTAAAGATCCATTTAGAAAAGCTACAATAAGCTGTCCATTTAGCTCAGCTGATATATCCTCCCCTTAGATTGGTCAAGTTTGTGAGCCCCCTACAAAAGGGGCCCCTCCCAGAAAAGAGGTTTCTCCCGATCTTGAGGTTCTTGTGAAGGGAAGATGGCGTTAAGATGGAATGTGTATACATGGTAGATCCACTATTTTACAACACCGAACCATCCAAGTGTGTTTAGATCCTCTTCAAGAATATGAGGACGGGCTTCATAAACCAGGATCTTTATGGTCAACACAGTTACACACGCGCTTTTTTTAATATGAAGGACAATTTACCTTTCCAGTCACAATTTGATCTCTTTTTCCCTCTCCAGTAAAGCATTCCACTCCAAAGCCAGATTCAACATAGACAAGATTATAGGCTATAAACACCCTCTTAAGGGGCCTCAGCACTTATAGCTGGCTGCTTCTTATAGAATTGGATTAGTGATGGTGGATCTGGGCATGAATGGAGATCCCATCTATTTAAGCCGAAAGAGGATCTCCATCCTTTTAAACTTGTTTTCATGAGGAGACCCGGCAGAGTTTGATAATCGACTTTCATGTCCACACTAAATATTCGTTTGATGCTTGCATTGATCCGCGCAAGTTAATCCACGTAGCCAAGATAAGGAGGCTAGATGGCATAGCTGTTACAGATCATGATACCACTAGAGGTTGGGGGAGCTTTTCCAATGTCGATAGTCTCAAGATCATCCAGGGAATCGAGAGGACCACCGATCGCGGGTCCATCATCGGGCTGTTCCTAAATGAAATGATAAAAAGCCAAGGCTTCTGGGAAACGATCGATGAGATCCAGAGTCAGGACGGAGTTGTAGTGCTCCCCCATCCTTGTGACAGTCTCCGCAGTGATACCCCCCAGATAGATCTTCTAGATAGGGAGAGCCTCAAGGCCAGAATAGACGCCGTTGAGGTGTTTAACTCTAGGTGCGTTTTATCTAGATTCAATAAGAAAGCGGAGAAAGTAGCGGAAGATCTTAATCTACATAGGATTGGAGGCAGCGACGCTCACACAATTCGTGAGGTGGGGAACGCACGAACACTTTTTGACTGCGGGTCACTTGAGGAGATTCATGTTAAGTTGAAAAAGCAGAATCCAATTAACACCATCGTTCAGGGGCGTCATTCTAGCAGGTTTGTCCATTTATCATCGTTTCTGAACAGGAGAAAGGGTAAAAGTACCGGTGACACTGCAGAAACACATTCACCAAGCCAATAATTCAAGCGGGTCGACGCTTTCACTCTCTCTGTGTTGAGGCAATGTCTAGCTAGAAACCCCCGTCTGTTTGAATCGTGCCTTATATTCTTTTAAACGATCAAGTTCTAATCTGGAGTCAATCATCAACTTCTTAGGCTGACTAGCAAAAGTTAAATTCATTAGCTATCTGAGTATCGATTTATATAAAAAAGTGGTATAAATCCTATTCCCTTCTCGCCGGGCCCATCAAAGAAATTCTTTACTTTAGAATCCTATTTTGAGGCTTCTTCTTCCTTAGTTTCTGTATCCACGTCAAAATTTTCTAGGGGCATAGGAGGGGGCGTCATTGCCAGGGTGTACCCGATCCACGCTATAATGAGGAGGACCATCCCTACAGCGAGGAGTGCCGAAACCTTGATAGTTAGGTCACCCCACGGCGATATAAACAGCAACCAGCAATAGATCCCGATACCTAAGAGACTTCCCAGGAATATTATTCCACCGAGTGCTCGGTCATTAGCCATATTTATCCGAACTTTATCTAGGGGTTCAGGTTTAATAATTCTATGGTTGGACCTTTCCCCTTAAATTAATACACAGGACCATTCACCAATATTTCCTGTACAATTCTTTCATAATCTCTAGTATTGAAGCCTAAACCGTAAAGTAGACTTTTGCTACTGATCGTTTATCACTTGCTTTTCTTCGTAGGGCTAGAGTTGAGTTTTTGAAAGTGGGCTCTCTACAAGAATGACACGATAGATCCAATCTCCGTTTAAGGGCTACGCAAAAGTTCGAGCATATTTTATCAGGTAAGGTCTATGCTTCATTTGGAAGTATCCTAATGAAGAATATCCGCTTAGTGGCAACGGGAGACTCCTTGATTACTATGAGACAGAGCGTCCACTCTGAGCCCGAGTTTCTTGATATGGTCAGCCTCATCAGGTCCGCGGACATAGCGTTCACCAACCATGAGATGCTGCTTCACGATTATGGTGCTAACGAGGACGGGGTCTGGCCCTCAGCTGAGTCCGGGGGCACCTACACCCGAGCGCCTCCACACATCATCGATGAGCTCATGTGGATGGGCTTTAGCATTTTTTCTACTGCTAACAATCATAGTCTTGACTACCTCTACGGGGGGCTCCTTAGTACTCGGGACTATCTCAACCTCGCCGGGGTGCTCCATTCCGGCACCGGAAAGGACCTCGCCGAGGCTCGGGCGCCCGCATACGCGGAGTACCCCCAAGGCAGGGTTGCGCTTGTCTCGGCGTCATCGACATTTGCCTCTTTCGGTCGAGCAGGGGATGCCCGGAGGGATCTCTCTGGGAGGCCTGGGCTGAACCCCTTGAGGTTTAAAACTTGGTGGACTGTGAAAGAGGAAAGTCTTGAGGCCATCAAGGAGCTCGAGTTAGAGTTGGGGATATCCGACCTTGTACAGCCAGATGGAGCTCATATCTTTTTGCGCCAGAAATTCGTTGTGGGAGACGATGTCGGGATGCATACAAAGCCTCATGCGGAGGATATGGCAGGGAACCTTGAGTCGATCGGGGACGCTGCTAGGATGGCAGACTGGGTGCTCTTTAGCCTCCACGCCCACGAGGGGCTCCCGCATGACCTTGAGCAGCCGGCGGAGTTCATCGAAACCTTCGCCCGAGAGGTCATCGACGCGGGTGCTCATGCTTTTATCGGCCATGGTCACCACGCTATGAGGGGTATTGAGGTCCGGGACGGCAAGCCCATCTTCTATGGCCTAGGGGACTTTATCTTCCAGAATGAGACCGTTTTCAAGATGCCTGCTGACTTTTATGAGAGATACAAGCTCGATCCCTACAAAGGGACACCCTCAAAGGCTTATGACGCTCGACAGAATGCGCCCCAGAGGCCTGGGTGGCCAGACTCCAAGTGGTTCACTAAGGACAGGAAGTATTGGATCAGTGTCATCCCCTTCATGGAATTCGAGGGGGATCGACTCAACAGCTTGACCCTATACCCTGTGGAGCTAGGGCAGGACAAGTCCAGAAGCCAGAGGGGGAGACCCATGTTCGTCGACAATGAGGAGGGTGTTGAGATAGTGGGGATTATAAAGAAACTTTCTGAGCCTTACGGGACAGATATCAACATAGAGAATGGCATCGGAATCGTGAAGGTTTAGACTTTCTATTTCTCCTTTGTTGCGCGGGCGGGAGAACTTAACGGACTATTCTTCAATTCGCACCCCGAAATGGAATATCCCAAGCCCTATGAAGTATATCGCTGAGGTTGTGATGAATATGGGGTAGAGTCCGTAGGTGTCAGCGATGACCGCGGCGAGTATCGCGGCTACGGGTCTCATTACATTCTCAGGTATGGATGAGAGGGCGAAGCCAACGCCCCTCTGCTTGGGAGGAGAGAGCTTTGATGTGAGGGTCATGCTGGCAGGCATGCCGAGGATGCCAAAGAATCTATGGATGATGTAGGCGAGCATAAAGGGCCAGTACCCCTTGAGGAAAAAGGCGAGGGCAAAGAATGCGTATGAGCCGAATAAGGTGAACCCAAACAGTTTTTTGTCCCCGTATCGATAGGCGAGCTCCCCCCCGAGGGGGCTTGCGACAAGGCCGACGAGGGAGCCGACTGCTAGCATCAATCCGATCTGGCTGATGTTCCATCCTTGGGATTCAGCAAGCCAGATAGTCATGAATCCGGCAGAGAGGCCTCCTCCGAAACGCCTTACTGTACCCGATATGAGGAGGAGGATCATGTTGGAGTTGAGGAGGGTGTCCACGGTCTCTTCATTTTCCCAGGATTTTCTGATTTCCTTCTCCACCATCTCTGTGGGGGGCTTCAGAAAATAGAGACCTACGAGTCCTAAGAGGATGGGGATGACCCAGAAGCTGTAGATCTGTCGCCAGGTAAATGCGAGAACCCCCATAAGTATGGTGATGGAGAGGGGGCCCAAGCTTACTCCCGTGGTACCCCCGGTGAACCAGATCCCAAGGACCCTAGAGCGGTCCTGGGGGCTCGCAATGTCAGAGACGTAGCTTTGGGCTGGGGGATGGTAGAGAGTGGAGTTGAGGGTTAGGAGGGTGGAGGCGACAATGAACATCAGGGGAGTCATTGAGACGCTCCCTAGGAAGGCACCCGCTGCAGCTATCACTATGCTCGCCCCAATGAGCTTCTTTGCCCCAAACCTATCGGAGATGATCCCGCTGGGGACGGAAAAGAGGAACTGAAGGAGGCTTGGAATAGCAACAATGAGGCCAATTTGCTGGTTTGTGAGGCTGAACTCCATCTTAAGGAGGGGGAAGAGGGTGTCGCGCATGTTTCCCGCGGCATGGACTAACGTGTGGGTAAGGATCATTATGACCAGGCTAGGGCTCATGAGCCTGGCAAGCCCTCTCTTTTGGTTCTCTTCTATATTGATCACCGAGCGAGACTCTCATGGGGATCATGTACCATTTTACGTTTCCCTATCCCTCGCCGCACGCCGACGTCGTTGAGAAACTGGATGAATACTCAGAGACCCTGATCTTCAAGCTGTTCTTGGAACATAACTGAAGCTAGCCTCCGAAAGCTTAAGGGGGAATTTGACGTCTTTAACATTAACCAAAGCTCTGAGGTTATCGACATATTCCTTGAGTTCCAAAGTTCACCATGGCCTCGGACTGTATAGTCCCCTTCCGTGAGTGGTCCCTTACCGCACACATGTTTGCCCTTCCTCCAAGGCTCTACTGTATGTTCCCCTGGGGCTTAGGTCACTTCATCAGGGAGAAAGATATGCTAGAGCTCCATGAGGCCGTGATGAATATGACAAGCCTCCCTACAAGGACCGTTGACTTCACAACTGAGGGATCATCTCCTGGGGGATGTGAGAGGCTCTCATGATCTTAAGACCCAAAGACTATTTTGGACGTCAATGACTTCGTTCCTGCCAGAGCGATGATGAGCTTCTCGGTGGACATTGACCCTTTAGGAGTAATTGGGGAGGTCCTCTAATAGGCCGGGGAACACACAGGGAGAATGACAGAAAAAGTTCTGAAAAGAGATTAGCTTAGTCATTTCGAACCCATTAAATCCCCTTATCTCTTTATTTTCTAGGTGAACTTATGTCAGAAAACGGTAAATTGAAAAAGTTCTGGCTCTGGGAGCTTACCCGCCCCGCGTTCGAGGACTGGATCGATAACGAGCCCGAGCCCGTAATTATCCTAGGGATGGGCTCCATCGAGCAGCATGGTCCTCATCTTCCTCTGGGTATGGACAGCCTCGGGGCTACCCGCTTTATCTATGAAATAGCTAAGCGTACCAACAGCCTCTGCTTTAACCCGTGCTGGCCTGGATACAGCCCCCACCACATGGGCTACAGGGGGACTGTGACTCTAAAGGAGGACACACTCCTTGCAGTGTTCATGGACACCATAGAGTGCCTCGCAGACCACGGGGTGAAACGTTTTGTGATGTCCAACCACCACGGTGGAAACAGTGACATCTTCTCCCTCACCTCTCGCCTCGCCAAGGAATACTTTAATGTCATGGTAGCCCAGCCCAATGGTCCCAGCAACACTAAACTCGCAAAAATTTACGCGGATAGACAGAAGAGATATTGGGACGTCCACTCTGGGCCCACGGAGACTTCTATGGCCCTCTCACTCTTTCCTGAGCTGGTGGAGATGTGGCGCCTCGATGACTGGACACCCACCCTTAAGATGCACCCGAAGCTCTACGAGTTCATGGACCCCGACAGGGAAGATTTTGAACTCGTGAGCCAGGTCCGGAACGCTACAATGCAACCGATGAACATCGATTTTACATCTACCGGGGTGTATGGGACCAATGACCCGCGAAATGCAGACCCGGAGGAATTCAACATACGTTTCGAGGAGCGCGTTAGCTTCTTCGTCGACTTCATCAAAATATGGAAAACAATACCCGTCCCAAACGCCTTCAAGAAATAACTTTATCTCCTTGACTTTCCCCTTTGAATTTTGAAAAACTAATATTTACTTTTCCGCAAAATAATACCTTGACTGTATTGGTTTAAGTTTTTTCTCAACGAGAGTCTATTGATCTTTAAAATAGTTGTGTTTGCAGCGCTCACTCCAGAAGGCCCAATATCTTGCGTCGCTTTTCTGCCTCAGTTTTTTATTTTACCTCTACAGATGTTTGATCCATGAAACCTCGGGTTGCGGTGGTCAAGGTCAAAGAGAGCGTGGAGGACGCTGTCAGGGAGGCAATCGGTCTTCTCGGAGGTATAGAAACCTTCTTTGGGCCTGGGGAGTCATTTCTCGTCAAGCCAAACCTCTTTATGGTCAAGAGCGCCGAAAAGGGGGCCACCACCGACCCCCGTGTTTTCATGACCATAGCGGAGTTAATCAAGGAAGCCGGCGCTAAACCGGTCGTAGGGGAGTGCCCCGCAATGTCTTCATATGCTAGGCCGGAAGCAGTTTTCGACGGCCTTGGGATTAGGAAGCTCTGCGATGAGTCTGGTGTTGAGATTAACTTGCTGGACCGTGAGGAGCCGGTCCGGATCCTCAATCCCGACGGGGAGATACTGAAGGAGGTCTGGTTTCCCAAATTTGCCTTAGAGTGCGATGGCATTGTAAGCGTCCCGAAGCTCAAGACGCATGTACTTACGTCCCTCACATGCGGTGTTAAGAACCTATTTGGTCTCCAGCAGGGGGGCACTAAAGCCCATCATCACGTCCAGACCGGCAACTCCTCCGAAAGATTCAGTCACCTTCTCGTAGACATCTACCAGGCCATCCGGGGGCAGGTCTGTCTCAACGTAGTGGATGCTGTAGTCGCGATGGAGGGAGAGGGCCCTGCTTCAGGGGATCCCGTGGAACTCGGAGTCATCATCGCCGGTAGGGATACAGTGGCGGTAGACCTCGTTGGGGCTGCGTTAATGGCCTGGAACCCCTTAGAGGTGGGGACTACCTACATCGCATCCGAGAGGGGTCTGGGGCCATCCTCCCTTGATGAGGTTGAGGTCGTCGGTACGCCCATTTTCGAGGTATTGAGGCCCTTTAGGAAGCCTCAGATCCACCAAGACGGGCAGATGTTCCTAGACATCAGGATGCCTATTGAGTGTGACCCCTATAAGTGTACGAGCTGCGGGACCTGCGCTAAGGTCTGCCCTGGAGACGCTATCACCATGGCTGGCATCCCCCAGTTCCATGACCAGAAATGCATCCAGTGCTTCTGCTGCATCGAGCTCTGCCCTAGCGGAGCACTTATGGTAGTAAGGACAGAAGCTAACAAGGAAGGGGTCGCGAGTAGCGCGCCTCAAGTGAGGTGAATAGAATATGTCTTATGGCTGCGTCTTTTGCGCAATCATCAAGAGAAAGATCCCTTCTCACAAGGTCTATGAAGACGAAAAGACCCTCGCGTTCCTTGATATTCACCCCTTGCGCCCTGGCCATACCCTAGTCATCCCGAAGGCCCACATATCCTTGGTTGAGGATCTCCCCGAGGAGGACGCTCGTTACCTCTTCAGAACACTTCACATGATTGTTAGGCAGATCCAGTTGGCTGTGGGAGCTCCTGCGAGCACCATTAGCATAAATAATGGAGAGGCGAGTGGTCAGGAGGTACCTCATGTTCACATCCACGTAATCCCCAGGGGGAAAGGTGACAAGGGCGGAATAATTCAGGACCATTCTCCGAGTCTCACGAGGCCGGACCAGGCTGAAATGGAGCGAATCGCAGAGAGGATTATGAGCTTCACTTCGGGCTGAATATAGAACAGAGCTATATTTACGAACTCTAGATTATAGGAGAGGGATCAAGCTCTCCTCAATCTCTTCTAATGCCTTTAGGGCGGGGGACACTTGGAAGATCACGTAATCGATGCCGAGGTCCGAGAGCTTTTGGATCCTATCTACGATGGTCTCCGGAGACCCCACGAAACCCCTATTGAGGATAGACTTTGCAAGGCTTGTTTTATTCCCTGTAAGCTTTACAACTCTGCTCCGGGCTTCCTCATCGGTTTTTCCGATGAATATGTGGCCTGGGATTGAGATCTGGATGGGGCTCCTCCCCTTTTCGTCGAGCCTCGCGTTCATATCCCTGGTTTTCTCCCCTGCCGCCTTCAAAGTTGATGCGTTTATGAGCCATCCATCTGCTAGGTCGGCGGTTAGCCTCCTAGAGTCTTCAGATTCCCCTCCCCACCAAATGGGGGGGTACGGTTTCTGTATGGGTTTGGGCTCTACAATTCCATCAGTTATTTCGAAAAATTGGCCCTTATAGTTCGTCTTGGGAGTTGTCCATAGAGATTTGATGATTTCGATCTGCTCTCTCGACTTAGCAATCCTTGTGTCGTGGTCATCCCAAGGAATCCCATAGGCTTGGAACTCCCTTTTATACCAGCCGGCTCCGAGTGAAAATCTGAATCTGCCCCCGGAAAGGTCGTCGATAGTAGCCCCCATCTTGGCAAGAACCGCGGGATACCTGAAGCCTTGACAGATAGTGGTGTGGAATAACTCAACTTTGCTCGTAAGCGCGGCCAACCCGGTTAATGTAGTCCAGGCTTCTAAAGCGTTCGCGGACTCTCCCTTCAGGGGGTTCAGGAGGTGATCCGGGACCCAGATGGATTTGATGCCAATGTTTTCGGCTTTGATGGCTGCTTTAGCTGCGTACTTAAACGTGGCTTCTTTCTCCCCCTCGTCGACGCCTCTCAGCCATCCCCCGTACATAGGGATGTATATCCCAAGGTGAATTTTCAAAGTGATAACCTATCCCTTTTTTTGTAATGGCTCTTCATATTCTTCTCTATAATCCTGATTCAATACTAGCCATGATATTCTCAAGACCTTAAGTCTGAAACACAGAGGATCTGGATAAAACCACGTGGAAAAAAGGTTTACTCACACAAATACGTTCGATAATGTCCATCCTTTTTCACTAGCGAAGCTTCTAAATCTAGCTTGCCTTCTAAAATAATAATGAATTATGTCCGACCTGTTCAAGCCTTTTATTCTCGGGTCTATGGAGATCAGGAATCGCTTCATGAGGTCCGCCACTACCTCCTATTGGTCTGATGAAAGAGGGATCGTCCGCCCCGAGATCATCAGGCTCTATGGAAACCTATCGAAGGGAGGCGTCGGCCTCATCATAAAGGGACACACATATGTCATGAACTCAGGAAAGGCACACGTTGGGATGGCCGGGATCAGCAGCGAAGCCCACGTCAACAAGCTTGGAGAGCTCACTGACGTCGTCCACATGTACGGCAGCAAGATCATCACCCAGCTTAACCACGGCGGATACAAGAGCATCGTTGACAGAGCAGGGCCCTCCGAGTATCGGGAAAAGGGCTGGGAGGGAAGGGCCCTGACGGGTGATGAGATACACGGGATCGTGGACGCCTTCGGCGACGCGGCGGAGCGGACCATGGACGCTGGATTCGATGGGGTAATGATCCATGGGGCTCATGGATATTTAGTCTCTCAATTTCTATCAGGACTCACCAATGGTAGGACTGATGAGTACGGGGGGAGCCCCAGAAACCGGATGCGCTTCCTGATCGAGGTTTACGACGAGATAAGGGATAGGGTTGGCCCCTCCTTCCCTGTTCTCGTCAAGATGAACTGTGACGACTTCAGCCCCGATGGCTTCACTGTCGAGGACAGTGTCAAGGTCGCTTTAGCTATGGCTAAACGCGGCATGGATCTTATTGAGATAAGCGGGGGAGGCATGGGGCAGGTCAGAGAGCTCCGCCTGACGAGAGGGAAATCTGATGATCCAAGGTTCTCCGAGGCAAACTTTGCCGGTCACGCTGAGAAGATCCATAAAGCAATAAGCCCCACGCCGATGGGCTTGGTGGGCGGGATCAGGACTAGAAGATGTATGGAGGCTCTCCTCGAGAGGGGCATTACAGAGATGATCTCTATGAGTAGACCCTTCATCAGGGAGCCCGAATTGGTCAGGAGCCTTGAGACAAGTCAACTGGAGGCGACCTGTATCAGCTGCAACGAATGCAGCAGACAGGGATCCTCTGGTAAGATGATGTTAATGTGCTATCAGAATTAATTAGAATGTGCGCGATTCGGTCGCCGCGCGCTTGAGAAGCTGCTCCGTCTTACCTGATCATTTCCTTCTCATGGAAAAGGGGTGATCGGTGGTCATATCCCCTGGGATAAACAGTTATGAGGAAATATTTATTGCTATTTGACCCTTGTCCTGTGTGCCCTAATCGCGGTGAACTTGATGTATAAGCTCCCTGTAAGCTCCTCTGAGCTTCTCTATGTTTTGGATAGTTATCTCACTGAGTTCGCTGCCCGGGTTATGAAAGCGGGCCCAAATTTTGTCATCCTTGACAGAACAGCTTTCTACCCCAAGTCTGGTGGTCAACCTTCAGATACAGGTAAGATAACCTATCTGGGAGGGGAGGCTTTGGTCCGTAAGGTAATGAAACGGGGAAGGGATGTCTACCACTATTTGGACGGGGACATACCGGTCGGGACTGAGGTCCATGGCATTATAGACTGGGGACAAAGACACTGGAACATGAGGCGACATAGCGGAGAGCACCTCCTCACAGGTCTCTTCGAAAAGCGGGGAAGCGGCCTAAAGGTCTACTCCGACCTTGAGCGCCTCGACTTTAAGCCATCCGAGCTAGAAAAGGAGACCGTTCAACAGGTCAAAGCCGAGTTTAACGCAATTGTCGGGGAGGATCTTCCC
>JASLYX010000014.1 GCA_030739585.1 Candidatus Bathyarchaeota archaeon | reverse complement strand
ATTAGAGACAGTATTCCTGAAATAATCAGAGAATCCGGTGCGAACTGTACTGTTGAGATTCTTCCAAATGACGCGTTTCTGTTAGAGATGGAGAAAAAACTAGGGGAGGAAGTTGATGAGTATCTCCAGAGTAAGTCGCCTGAAGAGTTAGCTGATTTACTTGAGGTGATTCATCGTATTATTGAACTTCGTGGAATTACTATGGAGGAACTCGAAATAATGCGATTAGATAAATCAGAAAAGCGGGGGGGCTTTACGAAGAATCTCTATCTTGTGGAGACCACTTTGTAGAATCTGATAAAAGCAGCAGCCCAGAAATCCCCTGTTCGCGCAAGGGTGCCAGTACAGTGTCTCTGTGTGGAGGTTTCATTGTCATACGGTGAGATCGGGTTTCAAAGGGTGGATGTGTGAGGGGCTAGGTGATAGATATGTGTGTGCCCATGTGAAAATAGAAAGAGTGGAATGAACCCGGAGGATATGAACATAAAGATATAATGAGAGGGGTTCACATCCATCCCCACGAATCCGATCTTTAGCATTCACAAAGTGAAAAATATCCTAAGAAGGTACTAGACACCACGTACGCGATGGTTTATTTCCGTTTTCTGAGTACTTTGGAATCATTATAAACCGACACATACTCGAATCCTTTCCACCTGCACCAGTCACGGTAAGCGTAGGACAGATTATTCTTCCTTCGGCTCCCACATTCACCATCCCTGATGTAATCCTTGATCGACTCAGTGTCCCACAGATTGAACCTTAGTTCAAGATGCCTGATCAACCTGAGCTTATACTCAACTGTAGTATCCGCCAGTCTACGAGCTCTCAGATAGCCTACAAAGTCACGGTTTTGGGTTGTGGCGCCGCGGAAGGGATTCGAACCCTTGAGGCACAAAGGCCACTGGTTTTCGAGACCAGCACGATAACCACTCTGTCACCACGGCCTGGTATGAACAGACGTCCAAAGCTATTTACTTTTTGAGGTATATTGGCTAATATCATCCCTCCCGGTCCTTCAATCCTAGGAGTTCTAAGGCCTTCCTGTTTGGACCACATTTTATCCGCCTTATCTGGGGTATATCTCACCAAATACACTGCGACCGCAGCGTCTTACAATTAAATTTGAAATAACCGGGATCTGCAAGGATTATGATTAACTCCACTATAGTCGTTGGTTTCATGTGTCTCGGATCCCCCTGGCGATGAGATGCGAATTACATTATTTTTATAGGGGAATAACCAGGTCATAAACTCAGACCAGCAAAGTCAGGGAATCCACATATTACCCAAACAATGTGGTTCTAGAGAATCCCCCTGATATGTACAGCATTTTTTTACGTTGTAGATCAGTGCACTCACAAAAACGAGAGGTTTTCTACCTCCCCCCTGTAGTTCCTCTCCACGAGACCGCTCAGGTAACAGAGATACAAATCATCGTGACTGTGTGCCTAAGAAGGGATCCGATTTTTGCATGTCGAATATATGCATAAAACGCGCGATCCTCCAACCCTGTAATTAACTCAAAAATCACTGCAAATAAGCGAAGGAGGACATTCCATGAAATTACTAGAAAAATTATATAATCCACAACTGATCAATATCCAAACCTCTATCAAACGCTTGTCTATTTTGAAATATAATCCGGATTTAAAAGACAAATCCCATTTTAACCCATGTTGATTCTCGCGCGCGAGCACGTATTTATATACAGTTTTCAGGGAGAATTTATGGAACACCCAGGGGCCCAATAGTGAGTAAATGTTTTTTGATTATAGGTAATTCTGGTGCAGGAAAAGACACAATAATAGAGGAGGTTCAAAAGAGGTTCCCTGCCGGTTACAAGAAATTAAAAGTCCCAAAGAGAGTTATCACGAGACAAAGATCTGATAGTGAGAAATTCGAGTCAGTGAGCAAAGAGACATTTCAATATTTAAGGGAGACTGGTGGGTTCATATTAGAGTGGGAATCATACGATCATTTTTACGGAATACGTCACGAAGTGCAGGATTGGCTCAAAGCAGGTCATCCAGTTCTATTGAACGTGTCTAGAAAGGTAATTCAAACTGCAAGAGAAAAGTTCCCTGGAGCAAGGGTAATTTTCCTCCGTGTACCCCTAGGGGTAACAGCTGATAGGATCATTGAGCGGGGGCGCGAGTCCTATAAAGAGGTACTCACCAGAGTTGTTCGTGCTCAAGATCATCAAGACAATCAAGAGGCAGATTTTATCTTAGATAATGTAGACAGCCCCGGAAAAACTTCACAAAAAGTCTTAGATTACATTGTCAAGTGTCTTAGTTAAGAATTCGCGCGCGCTATGATTGTCGTTGGATCAAGATAAATCAGGATTGAAATTGACACTAAAATTTGGTCTTTATTTCGTGAACATCGAACTTTGTACCTATAAACGCAGTGTCCGCATAACCAATGAAAAGTCCCGTCTCAATTAAACCCTGCACCGAATGGAGTTGACCGTTTAGTTTACGGGGATCATCGATTGGTCCAAAAAGAGCATCTATTAAATTATTCCCATTATCGGTTACGACCGGTCCAAATTTGTGGGCAGCCTGTCTTACTCTCGCCTTGGCCCCCATCTTGATGATCTTGTTGAGTACAGGTTTTATGGAAAATGGATGTACCTCCAAATATACTTCTTGACTTGTGCCCAATGTGTTTGCTTGTTTAGTTTCGTCAACAATCAGGATATATCTATTGCAGCACGATGCGACGATTTTTTCTCTGAGCATGGCCCCTCCGTGGCCTTTTATCGCATTTAAATTTGAGTCGATCTGGTCAGCGCCATCGATACCTAAGTCTAGTTGAGGATGTTCGTCGAGTGTTGTCAAAGGTATTCCGGATTTTACGGCTTCTTGAATGGAATGATAGCTGGTGGGCACGCCTATAATATCCGATAGATATCCATTCTTCAATTTCTGCCCTATGATCTTGATTGCTTCAGCGGTTGTGGTGCCGCTTCCAATTCCAAGAACCATTCCGCTTTCAATCTGATCTACAGCCCTGGATGCTGCTCTTTTCTTTGCTTCAATTATCCAATTCAAGTTATTTCCTCTAAACTGATTTTGATTCTAATTGACTAGTTCAAATATCATGTATTTCCTTTCATATTTGGTTTGCTCTAATATAATCTCAAGGCTCATGTCTATTATTTATGCGTTCAGAATCCATATTGTTGCCCATTCTCTCAAGGCCTCAACAAAATAACTATAAAGTCTCTATCTCCAAGAATATTTTAAGACTCACATTTTTCATGAGAAGAAAACTGGAAAAACCCCTAAAAAGATAAAAGTTGTTATGCTTTATGAAATGTCCCCTTAACTCCAAAAAAAAGAAAGCGTTTTACGTTTAACCGATTATATTGGATACTTGTTCATTAAAGTCACTAGATCAAACCAAGTTTTTTCCTAGCGCACGAGAATTTTCTTCTATTTAGTAACAGCCTTATTTGTAAAAATTATAGGAAACGAATTAAGAGCACAAATTAACATAACGTGAGAGCATCATGGAAGATATTCGGGAAGCGGCCGGGAGAATCAAACGTATGGAGGTCCAAGGAGCTACAAATGTCGCCTTCACGGCACTGAAAGCCATTGTTGACCACTTAATATCACTGGAAGACACTGAACGTGACAATGTTCTGGTTGAAGTCTCCCAAGCTAAAACCATCCTTTTCGCGTCTCGAGAGACGGAGCCATTTATGAGAAACGCGGTCAGCTATGTTGAGTGGATTCTCCAGCGAAAAGACTGGACTCCTTCAGGGTTTTCCGGCCTCGTACAGAGAGTCTCAGACGAATTCGTAGAAGCTTTCAAGAGTGCTAGGCGAAAGATAACAGAAGTGGGGACAAAACGGATTACCAATGGGTCTCGGATCCTGACCCATTGCCGCTCCTCAGCCGTGTGCGAGATCCTTAAAACGGCCAAGGCAAACGGTGCAGATTTCGAGCTCTTTCTAACGGAGACTCGGCCCCGGTACCAGGGAAGGATTACAGCAAAGGAGATGATGAATGCGGGAGTGAATGTAACGATGCTTGTGGATTCCGCAGTTAGGACGTTCCTGAATAGAGTTGACTTCGTCCTAGTCGGATCAGATGCGATCACGTCTGAGGGAAATGTCATAAACAAGATTGGAACGAGTTTGATCGCTCTCGCGTCCAAGGAGGCCCGTACTCCCTTCTACGTCGCCACTGAGCTATTCAAGTTTGATCCAAAAACTATCCACGGGAATTTCGAGATCATTGAGGAGAGATCCCCCGACGAGGTATGGATCGATCGTCCGAAAAGGCTCAAGATCAGGAACCCCGCTTTCGACGTTACACGGCGGGAATATATCCACGGGATCATCTGCGAAGAGGGAGTCCTTCCCCCTCACGCAGTCGTTGAGGCCGTACGGAGGCGTTATCCCTGGATTCTCGGGGCCTCAGGACCCTGACCAAGTATCCAAAGCCGTCTCAAGTTCTACGTGGTCATCAGCATAATCCTCAAGGCTCCTTTCAGCCATCACAGCGTCCACTGCTTGCCTCATGGCCCGGGCCCCAGAAATAGATCCATCCGGGTGACCGTGGATTCCTCCACCAGCCTGGATAATAAAGTTCTTACCGAAAATCTTCATCAGGGCTGGGATAAGTCCTGGGTATAGGCCACCGGAGGCGACTGGAAAGACATCCTTCATGCCGTGGAGGGGCTCGAGGAGAGTCATCATATTTCCCTTGACCTCGGTGGCCGTCTCCGCCATCTTTCCCACTGCAGTCCCAATATGAAGCTGGTCTACGCCAATAATTCGGGCAACCTTAGCGATGACCCTCATATTTATCCCGTGAGAGTGAGAACGGGTGAAAGCTGCATGACCAGCACGATGGGCATGGATCACGAGGTCAAAGTCCCGGTCTCGGAGGGTCTGAAGTGCAGACCATCCGCAGGTGAGGATGTCAACCATCATGTATCTACCCCCCTGGTCCTCTATGAGCCCGGCTCGGCGGATCATCTCATCAGTTTCAGCCGTCACGTTTACCATGTAAACTTTCGTCTCTCCCGTTTCTTCCTCAGCCCTGTCCCTCGCCTCCAAGGTTTCTCGGAGACGATCTTCGAAAGGATTAAAGGCTTGGCCGCTCAGATTCTCATCGTCTTTTACGATGTCACAGCCACCCCTCCATGCTTCGTAGGCTATCTTAGCATGGTCCTCAGTCCTGAGGCCAAGTTTCGGCTTAATGATGGTTCCGACTAGGGGGCGCTCGTTTATTCCAAGAAGCTTCCGGATGCCGTCTATACCGTATTTTGGGCCCTTAAATCCCTCCATGAGTCCCGCTGGGAACTTGATTTCGTTGAGCCTGAGGCTCTTGATGTCTTCAAGACCGAAAACATTGCCCGAGACGCTGCTCAGGATATTAGGCATATTCCCTGGCTCGAAAAGCTCATGGGGATACGCTACGCTGATCTCGTTTTCTTTGATCTCAAAAGTCGTGGCTTGTAGTCCCGCCATATAAGGCTTGACGGTGGTGAGTTCTGTCCAGGTACCTATGGAACTCTCGGCGGCGACTCCCCCTGCAACGATGTTGAGAGGAGGGCCCGCGGTTTCAAGGTGAAAACCGCAGATGAGATCCTTCTCGGAAGGCTCATAATCAAGATCCACGAAATCGATATATCTCATTAAATATTCTCTCCTAAGTTCTCTGATGCTTTTTTATTCATCGCATTCATTATAGTTAAACGCTTTTGGAGGATAACATCTGGAACTCAAGGTTTTGAACTTGGAGATTGAGGCAGGGGGTAATCTCATTGTAGTTCTCTCGAAAAGCGAGGCTGAAAGACTAGGGGTACTCTCAGACGATCGGCTGTTTGTTAATATCAACTGCTCCGAAGTATCGACTATTTTGAATATTGCCTTTGACTTCCCTGAAGGTGTCATTGGCGTCTACAGGGAGGTGATGGAACGGCTTGACCTTGAAAATGGTGACACCGTTAGTGTTAGACCTGCTGCGAGACCTGAGTCCCTTGGTTTCATCAGGGAGAAGATCTCAGGAGAGAGGCTCACCCCATGGAAGATGCACAAGATCGTAGAGGATGTCGTGGAGCACCACTTGAGCAGCATCGAACTTGCGGCCTTCGTCACAGCCTTGGAAATTCACGGCACCAACATGGAGGAGGTCGAAGCCCTGTCAAGGGCAATGATCCAGACTGGGAAGACGATAAGCTTTGGTAAGGGTCCTATTCTTGACAAGCATAGTATCGGGGGGGTCCCTGGGGACAAAACCACCCTCCTTGTTGTCCCTATTGTCGCTGCGGCGGGATACATCATACCCAAATCCAGTTCAAGAGCTATCACCTCCCCCGCGGGGACAGCAGATAGAATGGAGACCCTCGCCCCCGTCAACCTAAAGATAGAGAAGATCTCCAAGATAGTTGACGATCTCGGTGCATGCATAGTCTGGGGGGGAGCCATAGATCTGGCCCCAGCTGACGATCTATTCATCAGGGTTGAGTACCCGCTCTCCATTGATCCACTCCTCCTCCCCAGCATTATCAGTAAAAAGAAAGCCATGGGTTCCACCCACATAGTAGTAGATATCCCCAGCGGGATAGGAACCAAGATCGCAACTATTAACCAGGCTGAGCAACTTGCCATCAAGTTTAAGGAACTCGGAAGCCGCCTTGACATGGATATTGAGTGTTTTATTAGTGAAGGAGGGCAGCCTATTGGTAGAGCTGTAGGACCCATTTTGGAAGCAAAGGAGGCTTTGGAGGCTCTCATGGGGATGGGCCCTCCGGATCTCGTAAACAAGGCTCTAGGCATAGCTGGCGTGCTCTTTGAGATGGTGGGGGAGAGCAACGGTCAGGGTCTTGCCAAGGAAATTCTTGACTCCGGAAAGGCCTTGGAGAAGATGAGAGAGATTATAGATGCTCAAGGGGGAGACCCTAATGTTAATCCTATAGATCTCGAAATACCCAACAATTGGGTGGATATTGAGGCGGAACTAGATGGCAGAGTCCTTGGGATCAATAACCGGGCTATTGCCCGCATTGCGAGGGAAGCGGGGGCCCCTGGGGATAAATATGCTGGAATTCTCTTACATGTAAAGACCGGCGACCAGGTCTCCATGGGGGACCCCCTCCTTCGGATCTACGGAAACAGCGAACGAAAGCTGGCCAACGCAGAGAAGCTGTACAGGGCAGAGGAGCCACTCCTTGTGAGTAACAGGATGGGGGAGAAAATGCTCTTGAAGAAAATAAGAGGGATCACTCCACTGAGCAGGGAGTTCGAGTTTGTTAGATGAAATCGGATGCAGCACAGCGAGATTATACTCGGAGGAAAGCTTCAACTCAGATAAATCATGGTGCTATATCATAAAAGACCCGCCAACCAAACTACGATGCGAGCGCGACGACTCCATTTTCTTAACCTTTCGCGTGCGAACTCCTCCTTTTTCGTTGAATGAACAAATTAAGACCAGTTAGTTGAGGGTTTATAAGTAACATAAGAAAATATGGCCGCGAATTCATAAAGTAAAAAGGATCAAAGATAACCCCAACGCTCAACTCACTTTGAAACGATCTGACAAGCGATGTTGTTTAACTTTTTGGATCTGGGATGGGGACCCCCAGTTCTTCAGCCAAGGCCACGATGTCCCTCCATGTCTTGTCTTCGATGTAGATGCCTTCCCGTAACCGCCTCTCCTTGCACCTCCGCTCTGGATCTCCGGGGATAAGAATCTCCTCAAATTCAGGGGCTATTGGGGACTCACGCACCTTTCGGAGGAGATCATCAACCTTTGACTTGAACCTACCAAGGTCCGTCATCTTTCCGATGTCAATGGCCATCATGAATATCCCGTTGCCACCGTAGAAGGGCCTAGACCGGTACTCGTCACTGTTGGATGTTCCGGCCTCAGTGAGTATTCCAGTAAGGATCTCCACGAGAAGGGAGAGACCGAATCCCTTGTAACCGGCGATGGCTCCCAGGGTCCTCAGGACTCCGCCTTGAGTGTACCAGTCGGGATTAGTGGTAGGTTTCCCATTAGGGTCCATAAAAATCCCCTCGGGGAGCTCCTCCCCCCGAGCCATGGCAACCATAATTTTCCCCCGTGCCCAGACCGAGGTGGCCATATCCAGAACCATTGGAGGCTCCTTCCCGGTTGGAATCGCGAAGCAAAGCGGATTAGTCCCCAATTGTTTAGACTTGCCCCCGAAGGGGGCAACATAACTCGCAGAGTTCACCGACATCATCCCCAGCATGCCCTCGCGCATTGCCATCTCAGCATAGGTGTTGCATCGGCCCACATGCATACTGTTCCTCACAGTGACGAGGCCTATGACGCCGTTTCTCGCCTTTTCGATACAGACTCCCATAGCGTACGTGGCCACTACCTGGCCAAGGTTCCATCCCCCGTCGATTACCGCAGAAGTTGGAGTTTCCTCTACCAACCTGATTTCTGCCCCAGGCTTCACGGCTCCCATCTTGATTCCTCGAGAATATATGGGAAGCCGGATCATCCCATGGCTGTCAAATCCCGTTAGATTTGCATCAATAAGGAGTTCCGAGACAAGCTCGGCGTCTTCCACCGGAACGCCTAGTCTTAAGAAGATGGATGTCCCAATGGTCCTAAGCTGTTCTGCGCTAAATATCGGCATAAGTTTCCCCGGTTAATGTGGAGATGTACTCTTGGTTATTATCTCTTTTTGGTGTAAAATGATGAAGGGAATAAGAATCGATCAATCAATAGTCATTCTTACATGATCCTCAATTGACTGGGCAATCTCATCGAGATCCTCAATGGATTTTGTGAGAGAGATCCTTATGTGACCCTCTCCTGTGTTCCCAAAGGTGGTTCCCGGTCGAGCCAATATTTTCTTCTCCCTCAGAAGCGATTCGCAGAACTCCTCCGAGCCGATGCCTAGATCCTCAATGTTGGGAAATAAGAAGTACGACCCTTCTGAGTTGTGGCAGTTGATGCCCTCGATCGCGGAGAGGCGGGGCACCATGTATTTGCGTCTCCTGTCGTACTCCTCCGCCATTGCGTTCACGGGTTCCCATGGACCCCGCATGGCTGCGACTCCCGCTATCTGAACGAAGATGTTAGTCCTGTAACCCAGGGGAATTTTCCGGATATTTGAGGTTAGGCTCTTTTCGGCTATAAAATATCCTAGGCGCCACCCTGTCATAGCGAAGGTCTTAGAAAAACTGCTGCTGATAATGGTCCTCTCTCTCATCCCCGGTAAGGAGGCAATGGTAGTATGTTCTCTCCCGTCCCATAGGAATTCACAGTAGACCTCATCGCTAAGGACGAGGAGGTCCTCGTCTATTGCCACGTCGGCTATCCCTTTCATCTCCTCCTTTGTAAAGACAGTCCCAGAAGGGTTATTGGGGTTACACAGGATGATCAATTTCGTCTTTCCAGATAAATTCTCCTTTAAAGCCTCAAGGTCGAGGCGGTAACCATTGGTCTCATTCAAGGGGACGCCCACTTCTCTGGCTCCGATGTACTCAACAAGATTTGAGTATCTCATATAATAGGGCTCCAAAAGGATAACCTCCTCCCCGGGATTCACAGTGCCCATCGTAGATGCAAAGAGGGATACACCGCTCCCAGCAGTTATAGTGACCTCCCCCGCTTCCCAGTCTACTGCGTGTTTACCGTGATATTCGGCGATGGCACCACGCAAAGAGGGAAGTCCGTGAGTGGGAGGGTAATGGGTTTTGCCCCCCGCAATAGCTTCCTTAAGGGCTTCCGTGATATGACCAGGTGTGTCGAAGTCAGGGTCTCCACCGCTCAGATTAATCACCCCGTCCATCCCCTTCGCTATGGAGAGAACTCTGGAGTGTGATCGTGCCTTTATCGACGAGAGGCGCTTCTCAATATATCTCTCGCTCATGATGTTCCACATCTATCTCTCATAACTCCTTTAAAGAATAAACTCAGATAGCGAAGACTACGGTCTACTTTCCATTGGTCCTGACCATGAAGGAGACGCCGAAGGCCACCATCGAGATAACCGCGAAAAAGTAAAAAACATAGTCCATGGTGTATTTGGCTGCGAGATATCCAGCTAATACCGGAGCGAAGCTACCTATACCATATTTGATAGAGAAGTTGACGCCATAGGTGACCCCAACGGTGTCCCTGTGGCTCACGTCCCCTATCAGGGCGTTCATTGGTGACTGAGTGATAAAAAAGCTAAACCCTAGAATACCAACCATCAGGAACATCAGAATGAGGTTTCCAGGGGATATTGTGAGGGCTAGAAGAGAGACTGTGAAAAGCCCGAAGCCGAAGAGGAGGATTTTGCGACGACCTAGCCGGTCCGATAGTTCTCCCCCGAGTACATTTCCAAATGCCCCAATTGTGTATTTGAATGTGGAGAGGCCCCCTGCGATGAGAATGCTGACCCCTTTCACCTCATTGATGTAAGCGAGAATGAACGCTGAGACCCCGTTCCAGAGGGCCCCGCTGCAGACCACGATGATCGAGACCAGAAGCAGGTTCCTTAGGTGATCTGTAGTGAACATTCTCCTCAAGGTATCCAGATAGTTCAGGCGGAAAACAGAGGGACCTGTTTGAATTGTCTCGTCGATGATGGTCTGCATATCCACAACTGCCATAAGGATACCCAGCAACCCCCAGGCCAGGAAGGCATTCCGCCATCCAAAAAAAGATCCAATTGCCGTAGTTGTAAGAAATGAAATCGCCATTCCTAGATCTCCTCCGAGCCCCTGGATTCCCATGTAGCGGCCCCGTATTCTATGAGATAACAAAGCCATCGAGGCATATCCCGGGGGATGGTAGAGACTGGCGCCTATCCCTAATAGTATAAACGCGAGAGCTGTAATTGGGAGAGAATGAGAGAGACTCACAATTACAGCAGAGATTCCACACATCGCCATTGAGGTCGAGATCAGGAGTTTTTTAGATACGCGATCTGCTAGGAATCCAACAGGGAACGACCCCCAACCGTAGAAGAGAAAGACGAGAGATGTCAGAAGACCTAAAGTCCAGTAGTTTCCCATATCCCCTTTCAATAAGGGGATTAAAGCTGGAAGAAGCACCAAGTAAGCGTGCATGATCCCGTGAGAGCTTGCCACTGCAATAACGCTTACATCCGCTTTCTGCATCTACATATCCCCTATAAACTTTGGCATGCGTGAGAAGGTGAAAAGTGGTCTAAGTATTTCAAAGTTTTCAATAGATTGTTCAATGAAATAAAGGTTAGAGGAAAAGAATATTATCCATGATATCCCTTTGATGAAATGCTGTATGCGCGAGGAGTTTGTCTAGGAAACATTGGTGATTGTGCACGATTAGTTTTAATAGAGTTTGAATAAGAGAAGAAACACTTAATGACTTAGGATGATAAAAAGGGCAACTGAACTAACCGTTCATATATAAACATGAATTGTATTTGGTTAATCTCCAAACTAAAATAGAAATCTAAACGAAAGGAAAAATAGCTAGAATTAAATAAATATACTCTAACAGAAGAGTGGGCGTCAGTTTATATTGGCCTTTAAAAAATGCGTATAACAAAAGATTGCATAAACTCATCAACAAAAATTCTTCATTATTTCAGAACATCTTGACCAAGGTGTAATCATTGTATATGATCAGTTGAAAACATTCAACGATTTTAATATTCTTTTGCACGCGAGAAAGAAACTTAAGGATTAGCGGGTCCGGAGGGATTCGAACCCTCGGCCAATGGCTTAAGAGGCCACCGCTCTACCTTGCTGAGCTACGGACCCAACCGACGAACCCATTATACAGTTCCCAATTTAAAGCTTTCAGGGATACCTCCGGGGCTACATCGATCAAAATCAGGCCAAACAACGACAAAACTCAGTCAAGGCCCAACTTTTTGACCATATACTCCACTAGGTCGAGCACCTCGATATTCTCCTCCAGTTCCCCAACGCCGTCCTTGAGAGTTAAGTTACATGCCGGACACGCAGAGGTGATAAGTCCGGCCCCTACCGACTTTGCTTGTTCGATCCTCCGCTTCGCAATCGACAGCCTGAGCATGTTATCGGACGCCTGGAGTAGGCCCCCTCCGCCGCAGCACATGACATCAACACCGTTCTCCGGCATCTCTACGAACCCGCTAGAGAGACCTCCTAATAACTTCCTCGGCTCATCCACTACTCCACAGAGTCTTGAGAGCTCACATGGATCATGGTAGGTCAACACATCATCAGAATCTGGGAGCACGAGCTTGCCTTCCTCGACCCGTTGATTGAAGAACTCGAGGCTATGTAACACCTCAAAGCCCAGATCTTTTCCAAGGAGCTCAGGAATCTCGATCTTCCACATCCTGAAGCAGGCCGGGCAGCCTGTGATAAGTGTCTTCACGGCTCTCCGCCCTAGCTCCGCGATGTTATGCTCTACAAAGACCTTGGCCCCCTCCTCGTCCCCGGACATGATTAGTGGGCCCCCGCAGCACCATTCATCCTCCCCGAGGAGCGTCCAGTCCTCCCCTATGTGAGTTAGCAGCGTGGCTATCGAGTAACCTATCCCATGGTTGGCCCCCTTGAACGCGGTGGTGCACCCCACGAAGAAGGCGATCGCCGCCTCGTCCTTCTCTGGCACCTCCTCCAAATCCGTGTAATCTGCCCAGTCTAGACGCATATCAGCGTCCAGCCCATACGGGTTCATGGACTCCTCAAGGTTCCCCGCTATTGACTCCAAGTTCTTTGGTCTCATACCGGACTTGAACACCTCGGCTCTTGCAGACTTCCAGATCCCCATGGTATCAAGGGAAGTCTGGCAGACCTCATGACACCGACCGCATAAGGTGCACTGGAAGAGCCGGTCTACTAGATCCTCGTCGAGCTGGATACTAGGCCTCATAAACCCAGTCGTGAGGATGCTCTTGATCCAGTAAAGCTTTCCTCTAGGGGACGCCGATTCCCAGGGGATCTCGTTGTAGATAGGGCAGACGTCCTGACAATAGCCGCACTGGACACAGGAATAGAGATCCTCCTCGAGGTCATGGGTCTTGATCTCAGCCATCTTCATCTTAGAGTACCTCAGAAATACCTCATTGCCCTAAGGAAGAACGTCATGACTCTGTACAAAGTTCCCCATAGAGGGATCCCGTACCTTGTCTTGATCTGATACATCTTCCCCGGGTTCATTATGTCCCGTGGATCAAGGGTCCTCTTCAACTCCTTCATCTCCCGAACTTTTTCCTCCCCGTGAACGTCTCTGAAGTAAAAAGTGTTCCATATTCCGAATCCGTACGGCCTCCCGCCAGCTTTCAATCCAATCAATGTTATCTCGTTTACAACAGGTAGAATAGACATGAATTTCCACCGCTTCCGTTCATCTGTAAGATACATAGGCATAGAAAGCACCGTCGCCTCATCCACCATGAGACATTTAATCCCCAGCTTTAGGTCGTGCTTCTCCTTGATGCTTTGGATTTCATCAATAACATAAACAAGACTCGACAGCGGGTGGGTAATCTCCCCAGCAAGTAGCGTTGGCCCCGCTTTCCTAATCTTCATGGGGTAGAAACGGTCCTCCCACCTAACAGAGGCAACCTCTGGCGGCAACATTGAACCCCCTCTATCAGATATTGTCCGCACGAGAGCCTCAATATCTACCTGAACATCCAAGGCTTTGCCCTCAAAGACAAACATCGCCACCATTTTGGCGTCCGGCACGTGCTCCCCTATCGATCTCTCAAGATCTAGGTAGTCATCGTCAAGAATTTCGACAAAGAAAGGTTTTCTAGGATGACCCACCACATCGGTAATTGCATCAACCATAGCGATGATTGTATCGAAGACAGCAATCTGAGACGAGACCACCTCGGGCTTAGGAATTATCCTGATTGTAGCCTCAACAACTATACCAAGCGTTCCCTCTGAGCCAAAAATCGATTTGAATAATGCTTGATCGTTCTCCTTTGATAGAATTAGAATTTCCCCTTTAGGGGTTACTAACTTTAGACTCTGAACGTTCTCCTTCAGGGGGCCATATTTCAAAGAACCTATACCCCTGCCCCCTGTTACGATCCACCCCCCCACGGTGGAAGAGGGAGCGCTACTAGGATATGCGCCAAGGGTGAATCCTCGATCCTCGAGATAGTCCAGGAGCATTTTCCATCGGTGACCAGCCCCGACAGTTACCGTGAAGCCACCTATATCTAATGAGATGATCTGGTTAATCTGGGTAAGCTCCATAACGATGCCTCCTTGGGTGGGTATCGTGCCCCCAAACCCCCATGAGGAAGCCCCCCGAGGGACCAATGGGATATCTTTTGAATACGCGTATTTGACGACCTCAGCGACCTCCTTGATTGTCCTCGGTTTGACGACTGCATCAGGCACAGTTTTGAAGAGGAAGGATACTTCAGTGGGTAGGGGTGCGATATCGTGATCGTATAGCTTTCGCTCATATAGCTTATCCGTGACAAAGTTTTCACCTACAATGTCCGCCAGATTCCGAGATAATTCGCTTTCAGTCATGTTTCATCCCAAGCAGTAATTTATTTTCATCGAGCAAAAGTCGTTGGAACATATCAGAAAAACCCGATGTCCCTGATTTATAAATCCTTTTATGACGCAGAGAGTGAGGTCGCCCTTCTCTCAACTAATAATGATAAGATGCACACCTACTATCTATGTAAACGAGGGCAATCGTAATAGTAATAAAACGTAAATGCGTTTTGATACTTGTATTGGTGAAAAGCCATGGTAATTATTGAAGGCAAAGAATTTCCAGATGACCTGTATTTTCACAGGGATCACATGTGGGTGAAGGTCGAAGGTGAGAACGTCCGTCTGGGCTATAACTCTTGGGCTATGGAGCAGGCTGGAAAGCTGGTTAACCTGAACACACGGAAGGTTGGGCGGTCAGTAAAGGCTGGAAAGACTTTAGGAACCGTGGAGAGCGGAAAGTGGGTGGGGCCCCTAAAGTCTCCCGTAGGCGGGGAGATCCTGGAGATAAATCAGGAGGTTCTAAAGTCTCCATCGATTATTAATGACGATCCATATGGGGCGGGGTGGATAGCAGTGATCGCCCCAAACGATCTCGAGGGCGATCTTAAAGGGCTTATCTCTGGCTCTGATGCGGAATCCATTATAGTTTGGATAGACGATGAGAAGAAAAAGAACCTCTAAGCGCTGGTCCGGAGAACGAATTGAACCTCCTAGATAGGATCACTGCTTTACGTTAGGTCTCTAGGAGCTTTCTTGTGATATCAGCACATTTTTCTTTTGGGAGAATTATGCTTGCTCCGAAGGGTCCAAGCAGAAGATCTTAACATTATTGAGACAGGTGCAATTCATCGCGTTTTTGGTGAACAAAAGACTGTCTTTTCCTTCATGTTTTCACTTTTGATAGTATAACAAGTAATTTCAAATTATTCGATAAATTCACATCGTTCAGATCGGGGCATTTATTACTTCTTGACCTCAAGCCCGCTAACTTTTCATAGAAATTCGTTGTAATTAGAGGTATTTTTCTTTTGTTTAAGGTTGTAGGGGATCCCTTCCTCAAGCACTTTTGAGGGTATGAGGTGGCTCCATTTTTCCATCCATTCCAGGTCCCGGTTTCTCTCCCTGAGGTTATCGGGAAGCATCTCCGGAATGGTCTCCACGGCACTCCCGATGGGGTACCATCTCCCGCACTTGGGACAGATGAGAAGCCCTGTGCCAACCTCCAAGAGATGCATGAATCTATTGAGTGCATCTATATTCTGGGAGTACCCGTAAAAGAGCTCATTTTCGCCCTTGCCACCTGTTACCTCGATGTTGGTGAGAGCCTCAAGTGCACTGGTGAGCAAGCCTCTTGTGATCTGAGATTTAGATGAGTCCGTGATGTTCTTCATCGCAGGAGGGCTGATGGTTCCGTCCATAAGCTGCTTTGCTAACTGTTTATAGTTTTTCTCCTGTTCAGGGGAGGACCCTCCAACATTTTCCGCGTTGTTCTTGATCTCCTCGTCAGACATCTCCCATGTAAAGAAGTGGGCTTCTAAGGGATGGTGCTTATCAATGGGGCAAGCTAGGATATTAAGGAGCCAAGGTTTCATGTCTACAGGTACACTCTCAGTATATCTCCATAAAAAGGTATTATTTCTTTTTCGTCTGGAACAACTTGTAACGCTGGAGGCGCGGCCAACCGGATTTTGTATACTTTAACATCTTCCGGTTCTTGCTTACCCACCTAAACATATGCCAGAAGCTTTTGCCCCATTTCTCCATCCTTTCGGGTATAGGTTCATAGCCCAAGTTCCTGATCTCATCAAGGTAAGCATTCTCCACAAGGTCTTGGGCTCTCCCCTCTACCTTCACTCGCTTAACGAGTTCTTCCCCGTATTTCAAGGCAAGGGACTCCGCGCCTTTATCGTTGATATCCCCCCTGCAGATCTCGATGGTCTCCTTTTTCACGGGTTTTAGGCGCTGGACGAGCTTCACAGAAATCTTGCCGGCTTCTCTCTGATAGCCTTTCTTTGTGAATCTAGGGGCTTGGAAGAATTTAACGTGGACCATATCGTAGACGAATTCATCGGTCTCGGGACGATAAGCTCCGATGACTGCACCATGGAGGAGGTCTCCGTAACCTGCGTCGTCGATATAAATTGTCGTTTTGATATCCTCCTGTGTCAGGTTTTGAGTTTTTCGACTATCTCTTTGGCCTTGTCAAACCGGATCTCGCCAGTGCCAATGAGCGCCTCTACGGCTCTGGTGATGTTATCATCGTCCGCTCCAGCCATAACGACGAGGTTTCGGGCGTGTAAGCGCATGTGGCCGTGCTGGATGCCCTCTTGGACCAGGGCCCTGAGGGCGCCCAAGTTCTGAGCGAGACCTACAGCGACCATGATCTCCCCGAGCTCCACCGCTCTTGATACCCCCATTATCTTAAGGGCGAGACGGGCGACCGGGTGAGTCCTAGTAGCACCGCCAATTATGCCTACAGCCATTGGCATCTCGAGCTCTCCTATGAGGTCGCCGTTCTCGTTCTTCGACCATTTACTGAGTGCCCTGTACCTACCTGTCTGGGCGGCGTAAGCGTGGGCGCCTGCCTCTATTGCCCTATGGTCCTGGGCTACGGCGAGAGCGACTGCGATGGTGCCGTTCATGATACCCTTGTTGTGGGTTGCTGCCCTATATGGGTCTGCGTCGGCAAATGCCCAGGCTGCGACGATGTCATCTACGACTTTCTCACCTCCGAGGTCATTTTTATTGACGGTTCCCGTGGCTTTAATGAGGCGGTGGTCCGCGAGATTGCTAATGATCCTGAGGAGGGTTC
Source organism: Candidatus Bathyarchaeota archaeon (assembly GCA_030739585.1). Taxonomy (NCBI): domain Archaea; kingdom Thermoproteati; phylum Candidatus Bathyarchaeota; species Candidatus Bathyarchaeota archaeon. Next base: position 689 of record JASLYX010000014.1, on the reverse strand, counting down.
TTCCGCCAGTAATGTCGCTTATCACAGGGGCTAGCTTCTCGCACATGGTATTCACAGCGTTGGCCCCCATGGCATCCCTGCAGTCCACCAGAAGGTGGACAATGAGCATCTGTCCTGCTCTAGTCTCAAGGGTTCTGAGCTGGATGTCTCTAGCGCCTCCGCCGAATTTCACTAGGATGGGGTCCTGCTGGTTGGCGAGTTCGAGGAGCTGATCCTTGCTGTCTTCGAGCTTTTTAATAGCGGCATCCATATCGGGGAGTTCAAGAATCTGGATCTGACCGATCATAACGGGATCGGTTTTCGAAATTTCTATGCCTTCTCCCTTTCGCATCAGTCTGGCCACATTGCTGGCAGCAGCCACAACGGATGGCTCCTCACCAACCATGGGAATGAGGCGGTCGATCCCAGCAATGCGAAAGTTAACTGCTAAACCCATAGGGTAGGATATTGACCCAATGACATTCTCGATCATTCGATCTGCGACGTCCATAGTGAGGCCTCCACCGGAGGTCAGGAGATCTATTTCATCGGGGGTTAACTCGGCTTTTTCAGCGATGATAGAAAGCCTCTTTTTGATTGGGAGTTTGTAGAATCCTGATATTCGGCTTGATTTCTCCTGTGAATCCAATTAGGGTTCTCCTTGGTTGGAGTGATGGGGTTGAGGTCGGTATTTATGCGTGTCGTCCGGT
>JASLYX010000013.1 GCA_030739585.1 Candidatus Bathyarchaeota archaeon | reverse complement strand
TTTTTTCACCTTTCAATTTAAGAATATTTTTACATTAGGTGTGGATTACTACACCCCAATAGTTTATTATCCTTTTCACGTTTAACCAATTCAGATTAACTTATTATTTTCTGATGCGAATGAATTAGGTTAATTATGAACCTTCAACTAAATGGTTTTAATCTGTTCACTCCAAAAAAGGGGGAATTCACACGCAAAAGATTAATAAATTATAGTTGTCGCGCTCGCACATAGTTGGATAATCAGGTCATTTATGCCGTAGCACCATAATTTATCTGAGTTGAATCTTCTCCAGATCACAATCTCGCTGCAAAATATCCCGAATTGGCTAAGTTGCATCTAAATGGGAACGGGGATTTGAAGCCGGATCAGGTTACTCCAGGAAGCAGCAGGAAAGTCTGGTGGAAGTGCCGCCGAGAACATGAATGGGAAGCTACCCCGGATAAAAGAAAAAGGGGAACTGTTTGTCCATACTGCTACAGGGAACGCAGGCAAAAGATATAGAAAGGCGCGCGCGTAAATTACAAAATCTGAATATGGTAATCTTTTTTCTTCTGTGTATCGAATAAACGACGTAGGTCATGAGTTTTTTGGTACCAAATATGTAATTATACATGGACTAAACTTTATGACGAGAAAATGCAAAAATCTATGAGCCTAGAGGAATAGGCGTCAACACGAGTAATACTCCTTAGAAATATCATTCCCTTTTTCGTCCATGTAATAATTGTTTATATCTGATCATTGTTGAAAAAACAAAGATGCCCAACACGCCCTAAAAAAAATATTTAAAATTTCTACCAGTTCCCCGAAGAAACCCGTCTCCTATTATTCCCACTATTCTCTCATCGGCTCTCAGCCATTATTACAGTCCTACACCTTCGAGCGTTAACACATCTAACTTTATCATGTTAACGCAGAAAAAACGTGCTTGTAAGGTTATAAGGAACTTTAGAGAATGATGTAGTAATTTTAGACGTTTTTTAATGCTTTTCTGAATAGGTAAAAGTTGAATAATTCTTAGAGTGTTTGTAGTGTGTAAGTTCTAAGTTAAACCTGAGAGGACTAGAAAAAAACTAATATTAGGGGTTATTTAAAACCCACATTAATCTATTATTTTGGCAAATATAGCCAACGCTTCATCCGCTTGGGTCTTATTTAATATCAATGGGGGGGTTAACGCCAATACGTTTCTATATCGACCAACCCTTCGGATGATCAAACCGTTTTCAAGAGCTTTCTTCTCAATAATAGTTGCATATGAACCATCCGCTACCTTACTATCTTTATCCTCAACCAAATCTATTCCTATTAACAACCCCATACCTCTGATATCCCCTATGCGTTTTTTTTCCTCGCTAATATCCTTTAATGATTCCATTAAATAATTCCCAACTTCCATAGCATTCACATCCAGCTGTTTCTCCTCTAGGTAATTTAATGTGGCAAGCCCAGTTGAACACGCAACTAAGTTACCTGAGAAAGTCCCTGTGAATCTGACGCCCCCAAAGGTTTCATCAGTGACCTCTCGTTTTGTCACTACGGCCGATAATGGAAATCCGCCCCCAATGGCTTTTCCAATGCACAATATTTCAGGGGTGATATTCCAGTGTTCCATTGTAAGGAATTTTCCGCTTTTTCCAATACCTGTATAAACCTCATCCATTATCAGTAAAATGCCGTTATCCCTGCACAATTTCACAATTCCTTCCATGTACTTCTTTGGGGGTACATACATGCCTCCATTCACAAGTATCGGCTCGAACAGCAGGGCAGCGACCTGATCAGGTAGGACGACAGTCTCTAAGGTGTTATGTAAATAATCTAGACATAACAGATCACAATCTGAGTAATGTAGTTTAAAGGGACAGCGGTAACATTTTGGATAAGGTATATGAATAATATCCGATATTTTAGCTGGCCACGTACTCTTAATCCTTGGATCACCACTTACTTGATAGGGCGTTCCTATGAAACCGTGATGGGAATCGTGGTAGCTAATAATTATTGGCCTTCCAGTATAGGCTCTAGCCAATGATATGGCCAACTCAACAGTTTCAGTTCCACTTGAAGTAAAGTTGACTCTCCCGGTACGTAGTGCTTTAGGAACTTTACTGAGTAGTTTTTCTGTAAACTCGATTAAGATAGGTGAACCAGCTGCCCGGGAAATGTTTTTTTTCAACTGTTTTTCTGCAGCTCCAAGTATCTTGTGGTTAGAATATCCCGCTATATCTGTTGAATTTGCTAGAACAAGAAATCTATTTCCATCAACATCTTGAAAAGTGCACCCTTCTGCACTCTCTATTGATATATTAGAGTGGCTTCCAAAAACATCATAATACCGTTTAATCCATGATTGAGTCTTAGGCCCAGGAATTGATATTATTCTCTTTGAAAGCTGCTTTTTTTCAGTCATTTGAAAATCACCTTATTCAATATCTACCCTCCCGTTAATACAATAATAATTTTTCTGATAAGTGGTTTAACTTGATCGATTCCGAGATTTTTCTTGGGCGTTTCCCTGTACTCTCCTTCCATTTCACGCGTTCACCAACTTTTTAGAAACAGATACCCGTGTTGCTAGCTCTTCTATAATGTAATCCATACCTTTAGCTAACTGCCATTCAATAAAAACAAGTTAAAAAGCAATAAATTCATTCCACCGAAGGTTTTAATAGGTCAGCCTTCGCAGGAAACTCTGCAATGTCCGACAGGAACATCGTCTATATCGGGAATAAGCCTATCATGAACTACTGTCTCGCGGTCCTAAGTTCTCTTCAGGGTGACGGGAGCACAGTACATTTGAAGGCCAGGGGACGTGCTATAAGCTCCGCAGTTGACGTAGCTGAAGTCACAAAGAACAGATTCTTGAACGACCTCACAGTCGACAACATAGAAATTGGCACAGAAGAACTTGAGAATCAAGAAGGCCAGAAGCGGAACGTAAGCACCATAACCATAACCCTAAAGAAAGGCTAGGGAAAAAACAGTCAACGCACTAGTTTTACCCGATTGCTCCAAAAAATTCAGCGTCAGCAATATCTTTTCAAGTTATTTCTAGTTATCAAAGCGTGTACATTTGTGACTAATGACTTAATCTTTTATGCAATAAAATATCATTAACTTTACCTGAGTATTTCATCATTCTTTGAAAGTTGTACAAACTTATTTTTTTACTCGATCGGATTAGACATGTTCATTATATATTAAACCAATAAAAAGGTGCTATTCCGCGTTAGCGTGTCTCTTTCTGAGGTCGACCTCCGAGACCCCTAGCCTCTGTATCAGCTCGGCTATAATCGAGTCCAGGAAGATCATGCAGCTGAGCTCAAACATCGTCCCCAGGGGGGCGTTGTTGTGCTCCCCCGTAATCTGACTCCGGTCGTAATCGAATATCTGATCTATCTTTGTCCTCCCCTTTACCTGAACCACTTTATGGGCAATGCTTGCGAGAGGAGAATCAAGATGGGAAGTGACTGCAATGACCTTTGAGCCAATACTTTCCGCGACCTCAGCCTGAGCCACTACGGTTGTGGTGGTGCCTGATCCAGACAATGCCACAACCAAGTCTTCTCCTGTTAGAGCTGGTGTTATCGTCTCCCCGCTTACGTAGACATTGAATCCCAGATGCATTAAACGCAAGGCGAAAGCCTGTCCCACAAATCCGCTTCGCCCGGAGCCAATCAGCAGGATCTTATAGTCTTTATGACTCAGCAACGTGTTGATTATGGTCTCTATCTCGGAGTCATCTATGGATTGGATGACACCATCAATTTCTGTGAGGAACCACGACGATACTTTCTTGACGATACTCATATCCAACGATCTCAAAGATACGCTAACCCTATTTTTCATTATCTCAGAGGAGAGAGGAAAACCGAATTTTTTATAGGCCTACTATATACTAGTATATACAATAACTTCAAAACAATTATTAACAACGTTGGAGAGATTTTTTTATTGACCTTCACCTTTCAACTATTGAAGCGAGAAAATTGTCTTAACGGTTATGATGCCCATTACTTAGCAGTCAAGACTTTTTTTGCATGGCAATAATTGTTCTCCCCTTTGAGAATGATGTCAATAGCGATCTCGGCTATGGCAGAACTGTGCTCTGCTATGATATCCAGGTCCCATAAGATCTCGCTCACTATCCCGCTGAGTTCTAAGCGGCTCCCGTTCTGAAGTCGCTTCATCAATGCACTCTCCTTATGCTCTATAGTGTCGTACATGTCCACCGCATCGCTCGCGGTAGTTAGGTTGCCATCAAAGATACTCGAGAAGGCCCTATCAAACATGTTGAATGTGATGAAACCTATATGGCTCACCCGTTCAATAAGGTCGATTTTATTCCATTTACAGATATCCTGGAGTCTTATAACGCTAGAGGCAATATGATTCACTCGGTCGCAGATCATCTCCAGGTACCATGCAATAATGCTATACTGGACGATATCCATAGAATCCACGATTCCTATACTCTCAGAGACAGATCTGGACTGCTGCGCCAAGCTAAGGATGCGGACTAGGAGCCAGTAAATGGTATCTGCCTCATATTCTCTGGTGATTGCGTCCTTTGCAAGTTCTACATCGCCGTTGACGATACTGTCTAGGGTTTCTTTGAACATGATAGATGTGAGTTTATAGAGTCGATCCACTATGGTTTCCAATGGAAAGTTCTTGGGGTCTATGGAGCACTGTAGCAGGAGGTGGTGCTCGGATTCTTCTATGATTCCGATGCCTAACAAACGATGAGTGACTTTCCGAATGCTCTCAATCTGCTTCCGCTTTAGCCTTTGATTTGATTCCACCCTGATGAGACTCCTTCCCAGGACGTAATTACCGACGATGACGCGCTCGAGAACCTTGGTGTTATCACACTGGTCTACGTCGACAACGTATTCAACATCATCCGCGATCTTCCGTTTCTGAGCGGTCATCCTTATAGCGCCATCGCTCTCCTCTGAGATGAAGACGAGATCGCCCTTCTGAATGCCTACTTTCTTAGTCCATTTTATGGGTAGGGAGACCGAGAGAGTTGAGTACCCTACTTTCTGAACTTTTCGTGGCTCCAATCTGACTCTACCTTTATTCTATATAGTGATTCTGGGTAAACCTATATAGTAATTATTTATACATTACGGGTTAGGTGGATCCTAAGGACGCTATATTATGGTACTAGGGGGAAATAACGGTCCAAGTGGTGGAAACACGTATTTAATATATAGTGCCAAGGCAAGTGCCAAGAGCACTATACCCAGAGCGGCATAGTCCTTTCCAATCATCTTAAGCTCGTAGAGATTCGTTCTTTTTCTGGTTGCCCCAAATGCCCGAGACTCCATGGCCTCGGCCAGCTCAAGGCTCCGTCTGATGGAGTTGATTATTAGCGGGAGCAATATGGGAATATAATTCTTTATCCTCCCAAACAAGTTTCCTTTGTCGAGCTCAAGCCCTCTAGACCTCTGGGCGTCAATAATAGATTGGGCCTCGTCTGCGAGAACAGGGACGAACCGGATCGCTGTAATGAACGCGAAGTTGAACTCAAATGGAATCCGTGCTTTCTCAAGTGCAAGGCTTAGCTTGTCTGGGGAGGTAGTAAGGAAGAAGATGGAGAAAGAGGTAATAAGCACTAGAAAGCGGACAGTGATGGCGAGACCGTACTCCAGATTCTCAGTGGTGAGGGTCCTGTTGTTGAAATAGTAAAGAGAGACCAGATTAGTCGTCAGGATAATGATTGCCAGGAATAGACCTCCTTTCAAGCTCTGGGCCCACTCCCTTTGGATCTTTCCGATGAAGACAATGGGGACCTGGATTAGCAAGATGAACAGGAGGGGCAGAAGCCGGGTGAATAGAATAGCGGAGACAAAAATCACCATAGTTAGGAGGAACTTCACTCGGGGGTCAATCTCGTGGATGGGAGAATTTACTCTACTGAAACGGAGTCTCTCCAGCAGGCTCAATTCGACCCCTCCGTGAGATGAATTAATAGCTTGGCGGCCTCATCAACGTCAACTACATCACGTGGGAGGCCGTATTCAGATAGCTTGGAAAAGACTTTAGTGATCATAGGGGGAGCTACAGATGCTTTGCTCATGGCCGTAACGTTGGTCATAATTTCTTTGGTGGTACCGTCTCCGATTATCCCTCCCTCTGCCATGAGGATAATGCGGGGCTCTATATCAGCTACGAACTCAACATCGTGAGTCACTATAATAATCGTCTTCCCCTGGATCCTAAGTTGCTCAAGAAAATGTCTGAGCCTCTCCTTCTGTCGGTAGTCCTGACCTATCGTAGGCTCATCGAGGACCACAACATCGGGATCCCATGCAAGTACAGAGGCCAATGCGACCCTCTTCCTCTCCCCCCCACTTAGGAGAAAGGGGCTGGATTTACAATATTTTTTGATGTTAAGGAGATTAAGGGCCCATTCCACCCTCTTTTCAACCTCATTCTTCTTGAATCCGAAGTTATTTAGGGCGAAGCTAATCTCCGTCTCAACAGTCTCGGAGAAAAGCTGGTCGTCAGGATTCTGGAAGACTAGGCCGATCTTTCTGGCCAGCGCCGCGACGCTGAGATTTGCAATATCGGCGCCATTAAAGGCAATTCTCCCATCATGGGGCCTCAAAAGGCCGTTGAGATGTTTAACCAGGGTGGTCTTCCCAGCGCCGTTCTCCCCCATGATCGCTACAAACTCTCCTTTATGGATTGTTAGGGAGATACCCCTAAGCGCTTTGACCCCGCTGGGATAAGCAAACGAGAGCCTCTCAATTTTAATTAGTGGGCTCGAGTGGTGCTTCGTTATAAATTCCTCAAAGCCAGGGGATATGACATTCTTAGATTTGGCCCTCGCTTTCCCCATTAAGGGATTGATCTGCTGGATGAAGGCTTCTAGGGACAGCGGTGTCTCAGGGATCGATATTCCCCGGCTCCTGAGTTTTTTGGTGAGCTCTACGAGTTTTGGAATCCCAACTCCCGCCAGCCTCGTATCTTCACTAAGGAAGATATCTTCCGGGGATCCTATGTTTACTATCCCCCCGTTCCCGAAGACCACAACTTTATTGGCATATTTTGCTGCAATATCAACCCTATGTTCGATTAAAATGATCGTTATTCTGTGATCTATGTTCAGGGTTTCTAGGACCTCAAAGAGTTTCTCAGCGCCAATGGGATCGAGAAATGATGTAGGCTCGTCTAGAACTAGTATCTTAGGCCTCATAGCAAGGATAGAAGCAATAGCAAGTCGCTGCTTCTGTCCCCCGGAAAGCTCGTGGGTGCCTCTGTTCCTAAGGTGGTCGATACCCGTAGCTTTAAGGGCCCAGCTGATATCCCTCATCATCTGTTCTTTGGGAATGCCCAGGTTCTCTAGGCCGAAGGCAACATCCTTCTCAACGGTGAGTGCAAAGATCTGATTGTCTGGATTTTGGAAAATTAGCCCTACATTAGGGGCTAGCTTAGATGTGGCATGATCCAGCACGTTAAGGCCATTCACAGTGACTGATCCATTGAGGTCGCCGCTGTAGAAGTGAGGAATGAGCCCATTAAGGCACCTGCTAAACGTGGTCTTCCCGCATCCGCTGGGCCCCGTCAGGAGTATGAACTCCCCCTCGTTAATAGAGAGGTTTACCCCCTTTAATGCAGAGGACTTGTTGTTAGGATATGTATACCGGAGATCTTTTACCTCAATAATACCCAATGGCTTGACCCTTTCCAGAATCTATTTCCGTCTAAAATGGTAGCGCTGACTATTATATTTATAACAATAGTGTCTTTAGGCTCCTCTGACTAGAGTCTTTTAACAATATAAATGCAGGTTTTCCGTGACTCTTTTTCTTCTTGGCCTAGATCATACGCCTTAGTGAAAATGAATCTCCTTCAAAAACATGGGTTGTGCCGTGAATCCGGTCACGTAGCAACAATATAACCAACGAAACGGGGATTTAGTACATGCTCTTTATTGACGCTTATTGTTACATATCAAAGGGCAGGGATCCCGTAAAAATTGCTGGTCTAAAGCATGGATGCAGCAAACGTTTATGTGGCGGTGGTATTTGTATCCGGGGCAGCCAAGAACCCGACGATTGCAACAAGTTTGTGGCTGAAGCTAACAAATCATTCCCAGGGAGATTCATTCCATTTGTTTTGTTTAATCCACGATACTAAGAGGTCGGTCTCGAGGAGATCGAAAGATACCTAAAGGATTACGGCTGGAGGAGCATCAAGATGAGCCATCAGCACGCAGCGGCACATTTTATGTATCCCCTGATGGAGTTCTCTGAGAGGTATGGGATTGTTGTGGTTGTCTACTATGGCCACAATATCCCGAACAACCCATATATCGTAGACATCGCAAACAGCTTCCCCGAGGTAAAACTGGGTATCCTTCACATGGGCGGAGGTACATGTTTCGACTTGGAGCTTTTTAGCACCAAGATGGCTGTGAAAAACAATAACATTTACTTAGAGATGTGTTATTCAAACCCCGTCGCCATTAAGCAGGCGGTTAAGGCTATAGGTTCTGAGAAGGTGATATATGGCTCAGAGTCCTCCAATGGTGGCCATAGAAGCAGGTTCGAGAAGGCAGGTAATTACATAGAGCTTATGTTGGACAGTATCCGCTTCGCGGGCATTACAAAAGTGCAGAAGGATGAGGTCGTGGGTGATTCGGTGGAGAATCTTTTAGGGATAGATGCCTAAGACTAAAAAAAACCCAACCATATTATTAGGCCTTTTCGCGGGCGGGTTTCTTTTACCGGTGATTTTTTGATACTTGTTGAAGCAGCTCGGAGAGCATAAAGATAGCTCTCTCAAGAAAGAGATTGACGTCCCCCTTGCAGTTTATGCCAGCTGCAGTAGGATGTCCACTACCTGACCCGTCGAACTCCGCACCAAGGGTCTGGGCTAACTCACCTAGATGGATGTGACTCCCCTGGTAGAATAAATCCGTGGACCTGAGACTTGCTTTAAGATTACCTTTCTCACTCCCGGCGACAACTGAAGCATCAGCACCCAACCCAATAAGCGCCCTTGCTGAAGATGCGTGGAATGAGCTAAGCCGGGAGGCGGCCAGGATCCAACCCCTGGTGTCGTGGAACTTAATCCTTTGAGCTGCCTTTATGCGGGCTATCCTCTCAGAGCGTTTTCGCTCACTTCGAAGCATTGAAAAGATCTCAGGGATTGATCCATCGATCTCCAGGAGAGCAGAAGCAGCATTTAGTGTATTCGGAGTGGCAATGAAGAAGTGTCTGGAGTCGTAAACGATCCCCAGTAGAAGAGCTCGAGCAACTATTGGTGTCGGCTTAACTCCCATACCCGAGTAAATATTATACACGAGTTCGCAGGTGGATGTGGCGGACTCGTCGATCATGGAATAGTTTGAAATTTTCATCATGGTTGGATGCTTGCTGTGATGATCGATAATTATCTTTTTGGCGCTGGACTTTGATAGTTTCTCTCCCCAATCGCCTAACTGGATTGGAGTCGCGGTGTCTAAGATCACGAGGGTATCATAGTCGTCAATAAAGGCCTCGTTTTGCACTTGGATACCTAGGGCATCCATGATCCTTCGAGTAAGGCTGCTGGCTCCCCCAGGGAGAAAGATCCTAGCATCCGAGAAGGGTTCGATGGATCTAATTAACATCTGAACTCCGAATGCTGAGCAGATGGCATCAGGATCGGCGTTGTGGTGACACAGCAGTAGGATCTTACCGATCAGAAGCTCCCTTAGACTCTCAAAGGAGAATCCAGATAATTTACTGTCAGGATTATTGGGAAAGCCTATCATAAGGAGAGCGTGGTCGGGTGATTTTTAAACCAAGCGGATGGATTCTATCCTAAGTTCTAGGCATGTCAAGTAACGTCGATATCGTGGAGATAGGCCCAATGAAAAAGGGCAGCCCTGTCGTGGTAACTGGGTTTGCGGGGGCCGGTTTTATAGGGAACACCGCTTTGATGTATATTGCTAGTGAGAAGGGTTTCATTGAGAGGGCTCAGTTAAAATCCCACCTAATTCCTCCCATGTTCCTGCTCGTTGAGGGGAGACCCATCCCAGTTTTTAGGATATACGGGAACAAAAAGAATGATGTGCTACTAGTAGTTTCGGATGCCCTAATCCATGCTGAGAATGCTTGGCCCATAGGTATCGGGTTGATGGAATGGCTCAGGGAGAAAGGGGTGAAGGAGATTATATCCATCGAGGGAATGCCTTTCGCGACTCCGAAGGGGACGCGCCCTATCTTAGGGTTCAGTCTCCCTATGAAGGACTTAATCCAAGTCGGCGTCAGGCCAACTAGCGAGGGGGGGATATCTGGTCTGAACGCAGTGCTCCTCGATGAGGCTATGAAGCATAAGGTGCCTTGGACCTCTCTCCTAGTTCCTACAGGAACGACTCAATCCATTGATTACGTGGGGACTGCCGATCTTATCGAGGCCCTTAACAGAATACTAAAGCTTGGTGTGGACACCTCGATTCTTAGGCAGAGCGGCAATTCAAGGAGAGAGGCTATAAAAAGGGCTAGAGCTGGTAAACAGAAAGGTCTGTTAGGGGGCTTACGAAGGCAGAAACCGGGGTCAGGCTCCTAGTTTGAGGTCCTGCTGGAGGCTCTCTTGGAGGTCATTAAGCCTCTTTCGGGAGTTAGCTTCCTGTTTAGTTAGGACCTTAGCCCGCATCTCCAAAAAATCAAGGCGCTCCCTAAGTTCCGTCTCCACATCCCCCTTCTCCTTCTCCACAAGAATGGCCCCTGATGACTTGTAGACTTTCTTGTCAGAGGGGACATCATCGAGAAGCTTTAATGCCCTCTCGGATTCGTTTCTCTCGAGGTCGAGCCTCTGTTTTTGAAGTATTAATTGTTGGAGGGTGCTCTGGAGCTGCTGCAGTCTATTAAGTTTCTCCTGGATGTTCGGGGGAAGTTGATTTAAACTGGACATGAACCTTCCCGAATACCCATCACAGACTCATGTTTAACCTCTTCTATTTTTGATATGTGAAACAAGTACGAATTTAACAGGCACCGCGTTAAAATTGAATCGATAATGATCTTAAAGCTGAATGTTTGTGTGTTTTAAATGATAAATAAAAGGGAGAAATGGGTATTATTTCCTCGCAGTAACGCCGCCGAGATATATTGCCCCTCTCAATGCTTTGATAGCGGTAGGATAATCGTCAAAGACAGCCTTTACCGTCCGTCCGTCAATCCGTTCAATATAGGGCAATAATGCAACAATATCTCCTACTACGGAGCTCTCGAATTTGAGCATAAATTCTAAAGGCTCATCTATTTTGTAGGGATCCACGTGCTCAATATTTGCTAGGGCATGAGTAACTTTCTTTTTAATTAGGGTATGGGCTTTCTTTGGATGAAGGCACTTAGCTGCCCTCCTACCAACCGCCCATTTAACTACTGCAGTGGTAATATTGGGAACGAAGCTCTTCACCTCCTCTGCGACAGCCGCATCTCCTGAGACAAATACAGAGGGAACTCCATAACATCCGGCAAGAGCAGAGTTGAGACCAAACTCCCCGGTTTCCTTTCCATTGATCCAGACTCCGTTCACGCTTCTCCCTGATATAGTGTGGGCAAGAATGGCCTTCTCTGTACCCTTCATGGCATGGTAGCCAACATAGAGGGCCGCATCATAATGGTTGTCTATTCCTTCCATCATTGCACCAGGTTTTGGGGAACCACGGATGAGATGCGCGTCACTGTGGACTTCCATAGGTTGAAGATTTTTCATCCCTCCGTGGGCGTCGGAGACCACAACCTCCTCAGCCCCAGCGGCGAAGGCTCCTTCAATGGCGGCGTTTAGGTCGCCTACCATAAGCTTTCGGCCATAGGTGTATTCACCGGTATTTCCCCCGACCTGATTCCAGTCGACGATGCCACTTATCCCCTCCATGTCTATGGATATGAAAATGCTCTTAGGTTTGGACATGTAAATCAAGAAGACATAGAGGATGGCATTTAAAAAGCATAAGATAAGGACTGGATGTCTAGAACCGACGCGAGCATCACCTCCTATACCTAAACCTTTTACAGAGCTCTTTTTACTCACGATTGCTGCATGGGCAGAAAGAGCGCGAGTATAGTCCTAGTTACTTATCTATAATGACTCTTTGAAGTGGGTCCTGTTAGGCTTCACCTCAATCATCCTGATGATCATGCAGGAACGATTAGGAGCCATGTAGTCTGTGAATATTCCAGTGGTGATTCAGAAGGTATAATGTTTACACCCCAGAGCTCCTTGCTTTTTATCTATATGTGGTGGGAGAGCGTTTCTTCCTAACACATACGCCTAAACCCTTAACGGGTCATCCTCTCACCTTGATAGATCCCATCATATCCCCTTTGAACCTTATCAGTCCCGAAGAAGACGAGCTGGGTCAGCCGAGCATCTCTCTTGAGCCTTATCCCGTTGGGGTTGCTTACGACAAGCAGACTGCTGCTCCTGCCTTGGTATCCGGGATCCCAGATCGCGGTTTGCACCGTAGCCCCATTCCGCAACAGGGTACTTCTGCTCCGGGCCATGGCAACGACATCAAGGGGGATCTTCACAACCTCGTTGTAGACGATAGTATAGCAGCCCACCTCCAGGTTATACCAGTCATCCGTGTCTGGCTCCAGAAGCTCTTTGCGGGCAATCTCCCTCTCCAGGTTAGAAAAATCAACTTTTCCCCCTCCCTTGTATCTTTGGACTGCTCTAAGACTGAGATCAAAACCTGTAGGCTGGAGCTGAATCTCTAGGTCGATGTACCCGGTGATGAGCTGTCTCTCTTTGATGAGCCGCCTGATCTCGCTGGAGTTAAACAAATCTGATCGGTCTACCTATTCTCTAAACAACATTTTCTGAATAAATTAATAAATGATGTAATGTCGACCGTTCAAAACGGCCCATTCTCTGTTCATGGATAGAAGCAGTATCTGAATAGACTATATATTTGATTCGCGCGCGAAAGAAAATTTAGCCTATATTAATAGGTCTAGGTTATCTGAAATTTTTCACTTCCTTCATTTGGGGATAGGCTAATCTAGAAATTTATTCGAACTTTATAACCATCTGAATTGTACGAGCTCAATGCAAGCAACTATTAAGGCGGATATTTGAAGCCTGGGCAATGCTATTAGTTATAACGCTTTTTCGAAACGATAAGGAGCACGTTTTTATATTTACATTGTAATCCCTCTCTGATCTCCTTTGAGCGAAAGACCTAAGATCTTCGGTAACCTTGTGGCCGAGGTCATCAGGAAGAAAACATGTGTCACTTGTGGGGGATGTGACGCCGTATGCCCCGTGAACACGGTTAAGATTATAGATGGAACTCCAAAACTTGTTGGTCTCTGTATTTCCTGCCAGTTATGTTACTGGAACTGCCCAGTAGCGTCATTTGATATCGCAGAGATGGAGGAGGGGATTTTTGGAAGAACCAGAACTGAGGAAGAGGCCCCAATTGGAGTCCATAAAGCAATCTATGCGGTTAAGTCGAAATACGACGAGGTCCTCAATAATGCCCAAGACGGTGGTGCGGTTACAGCGATTCTATATCAGTTCCTATCCGACGATGGTGACGGGGCAGTAGTTGCGGGGTTCGAGGAAGATAGACCATGGGCGGTTAAACCCATTGTTGTAACTTCGAAGGAGGGGATCCTGGAGGGCGCAGGAACAAAGTACACGAATAGCCCATCCCTCGTTGGTGTAGCTTCCGCAATACAGGAATATGCCCTGGAAAATATTGCACTTGTAGGGACCTCCTGTCAGATGAAGGGCATTAGGAACATCGAGAGTGATCCCTGGTCTGACAAAAGAATTAAGAACACGGTTGGCCTAAGGGTTGGCGTCTTTTGTATGGAGACATTTGATTATTCCAACTTTATGGATTACCTTGAGGGCGAAGGAATCGATGCGGCCAAGGTCGAAAAGTTTCAGATTCAGAAAGGTAGATTCATAGCGCTCCAAGATGGAGAGGAAATTCACAACGTAGAGATTGCTGCTGTAAAGAGTTTAGTCCGTCAATGTTGCCACACATGCGGGGACTTTTCAGCCGAATTCGCTGATCTTTCCGTTGGCAATGTCGGCTCTCCCGAAGGCTGGTCTACCGTAATTGTTAGGACGGATATTGGTGAAGAAGCACTCGGAGCTGCCCAAAAGGCTGGGCTAGTTGAAGTCAAGCCATTAAAAGAGGGAAAGAGAGGTCTTGCCCTCGTAGAAAAACTTGCCACTAGAAAGAAAAAAGATGCCGCGCGTGCGATGAAAATGGAAAAAGTATAATACATTTATAGCTGTCTTGAAACTGGATCGCGTTGAGGGTTCTTCAGGTACATTGTAAGGATTTCAGTTATCAAATAAGGAAGGAAACGCCGGTGGCTGAGCAGCCTGCCAACCAAAAAGAGGAAAAGCTTGAGGACGTTCTGGTTTGTTTCACGTGTTTCGAGAAAAAGGACGAGCATAATTGGGACGAGATCATGGGATTATTTGTAAAAAACGTAAAGGTTGACGTCTCCCGAATCGGGTGCAAAAGGATCCTTCTTTACCCATATGCACATCTTTCTAAGAATCTAGGCTCGGCCCGGCTCGCTAAGGAGTTCATAACCGGACTATCTGATAAGCTTGTTAAAGAGGGCCTTGAGACACACAGATCTCCCTTTGGATGGTATAAAGCATTCAACCTGAGTTGTATTGGGCATCCCCTATCCGAGGCATATAGGGAATATTAATTTCGATGGAATTAATGCTTTCCAGCTAATCGATGTCGTTCCTAATTCCGTAGGAATTGATTAATTGATCTCCGATTGTATCTGCTAGATTTTTAATACGGGGCATTTGGTTGAACTTAATCTACAGAGACCTTGGTTATTCATATTTGCTCCCTCGAATATTTGCTAAATGTCTAAATCAGTGTTAGCTGGGTTTACTAGACCCTGAAGAAAAAACGTTTCTTTAGTTCTTGTTTTCACTCATATGGATCCCTGTAAGTAGTGGTTAGCTCTATTTTCTCGAGTAAGCCGTCTCGCAGCAGGGTCATAATGATGGTTTGGTCTGGAGAGACTTTCTCAGCAAAATATACGTGCCAATCGCTCCAGTTTTTCAGGGTTATCCCGTCGACAGCGATTATTATATCTCTCGCGATATATGCTGTGAATCCTTCGCGGTCAATGGTTTTTTCGAAAGGCCTCAGCCCAGCCTCGGCAGCGGGAAAACCCTCCCTCACTCTTGTGATAAGTATCCCGTTCTGGTATAAGTCGACGTTAACTAGATTATACTCTTCAACCACCTCTGGTGTCAGCTCAGTCCCCCAGAATCCCACTAAAGGATGTTTGAACTCCCCCGTGGATACTATCGATTCGGCGACTCTTTTTACGACGTTAGAAGGGATAGCAAAGTTGTACCCGAAAATTGTTCCAGCGTTGGTTATACCGAGAACTTTACTTTGGAGATCTAGGAGGGGTCCTCCTGAGCTACCTGGGGCTATTGTGACATCAAGTTGTAGGACGGGGCTTATCAGGGGGGGTAGGTCAATCTTCTCATTCACCTGGCTGACTAACCCAGAGGAGAGGCTCCCCGCATTTCCCATAGGATTTCCAATTGCCACTACCTGTTGCCCGACATAGATCCCTGAGCTGTTCCCAAGCTCTAGTGGGACCGTTCCATTGGGCACTCCGGAGATGAGGAGGACTGCCACATCGGAGTATGCATCGAGTCCGATGACTGTCGCAGATCTTCGTGTTCCATCGTAAAACTCCGCAGTGACAGTATCGGTCTCATTTACTACGTGCCAGTTTGTTAGGATATACTTATTGGTTTTCCATACAAAGCCTGAGCCTTGTCCCGTGTCAGTTCTGATATGAACTACTGACTTTCTTACGGATTCATAGACACTGGCGGGAGTGGACCTGACGATTGCAGTGACCCCCTGCGTCACCCCGGCGGTGATCTCATCGACCTGTGTTAATGTCGCTGATAATTCTGTGAGAGACTCATTTACAATTTCAAAATCTGTCGTTAGGGCATCAATTTCATCCCCATTCTCAGTCACCAGTTCCTTGATCTCCCCGAGATCTGTTGAAAGGTTTTCAAGATCTTCTTTAATTTTCAAAAGATTATCAAGCTTAACGTAAAGGTTATCTAGATTAGAACGTAAATCGCTTATCCTCCGACCTGCTTCATCAGCCTCAGACGTTAGATCTTCAACTTTCTCATTTTGGAGACTATCTGTCTTATAGAAGATGTAAACGCTGTAAGATAAGAACAATAGTGCGATTACGAATATTGCTATAGAGAACTTTTTGCTACTCTGGGACATTGAAGTTGATCTCTTTTCTGGGGGGATAATAGTTTGGGTCTCTATGTTTGAGAACGTTTTCTCATCTGAGGTTAGTAGAAGATAAGATGTGTTGAATTGCTCATTATTAGCCTTGTATAGACTCTCTCAGAGAGTCATTAAAAAGTAGAAGCTCCTAGTTTTAGTAAACTGTGGAGAGGCGGAGATTCGCGCGAGTGAGCAAGTCTATAAATGAATTCCTGATGAGACTTTTATTAATAGTCAAATCGGACTGGATTTGAAGTAGTCTTTGAGGTTACTCCTCCTGTACCTACTTCTCCCGATATAATCTTCGCTTGGCACGAAAGGTCTCAGGAGGTTCCATGCGGCCCGCTGGGTCATCTCGGTGTACTTTTTTCGGTCGTATCTTCTGTGGCTTCCGTTCAGCAGGGAGGCGGGCATCACCCTGAGGTAGGGGTTCTTCCTCTTGGTGTTCAAGAGGAGGTAGTTCGAGTCTCCTCCCTCCTCGGCCCCTAACATTGCGGCTACTATATGGGGTTGATGTGTCCGGTACTGAGAGAGATCTTTCCTCAGCCTCTTCGAGATCACTAGTTCTCGGGGGTTGACCAGTCCCCTCTGAACATCCTTCATTGCACAATTAGCGATCTCCAAGGCTTGGATGACCCCTTCCTTGATGACGTTTTCTGGATCGTCGGTTTTGAACAGGGCCTCTATTATTCGAGTCTGCATATCTTTGATATAGGATGGTGTGTCGTGACGGCGGAGTTCTATGCCCCTGTAGAAGAGATGCCCATTTGTGAGCTTTCCGTAGTAGCGGCGGACCACCACCATTCTGGGATCAGTGGTACGGGTGAGGAGGACAAGATAGCGGAAGTGGCGGTCAAGTCCCATTTGGAGGTGGGTCTCCTCAGTAACCCTTGCTGCTAGATCCCTATAGTCCTTCTCAGTGGCACCCTGACCTTTAACAAAAAGGCTGTCGGTGTCTCCATAGATCACCTCGAATCCATTTTTGAGGCAGATGTTGAGAGCTTGAACCATTGCTATGCGCGCCTGTCGGTTGATTTCCTGGAAGACCCTGATATTCGCGAATCTGTTCGCGTAGCAACCGCTGTAGCCGTAGACCACAACGAGCATAAGTTTAAGGGCACTCTGGCGGCGATGGCACAACCACCACTCTGGGCTCCCGAGGGTGTATTTGTCCCTTTGGTGCTTGAGTCTCAGCCTTCGCTCCAGGAAAGGTCGGGTGAATACTCCCATGAAGCCGGGTATCGAAGTGTCTATCCCTTCAGATGTCACAGTCTCATAACTGATGTTCTTGTGGACGATGACGTTAGGAAACATTGATTCAAAATCAAGGCAGGCCACGTTCTCATGTAGCCCCACTACTGGGGAAAAGAGCATTCCGCCTCGGTCCTTTCTCACCACGTCCCAGACTGTAGTAGCATAACCGAGTCCCCCCTTCATTCTAGGCACCACAACCCCCATTTTTACTGCAGCGTAACACTGTCGGCTATCGATGGTCTTCCCGGGCTCCCATTTGGCGCTCACCCCCAATGGGGCAAATGTAAACCTAGATCTCTCCACAAGCCCAGATAACCCAGAGTCCAAGAAAGCCGTTAAACCCAAGAAAATCCGACCATGATACCGCTCCCCATCTCTGCCGAAGCGGAAATCCATGGCGTTGCAGGCGGCTCTGTGGACCACCCGCTTGATAGTGGCAATGGGGCAATCTGTGACCATCACGTCAGGGTCCATCTCCCGTATTAGCTCCTGGAAACTCTTGAGAACGGCCCCCTCCATGCCTCGGAGACTTGAGACTAGACGCTGGGACTTGTCGTAGACGTTGATTTTTTCGATAGGGGAATTCGAGACCTCAAAGATGAGGACCTCAAACGGAGGTGGCTCAATAGACTCCTCGTCGTTAATCACCTCTATTGATATCAGCTTCCTATCCTCCTCCTTGACAGCGCAAAGGTTTGATGGAGCCACGTCTTTATAGAAGAGGTACCATTGGACGGGGATGAGACCCGTATTATAAACCCCCTTCACCTCGGGGAGTCTCTCTGCGTATTCAAGAATACTATTAAGGGACCTCACTGAGTACACGCTGACCTCAACAAATTGTTGCCTCTCCTTGCGGCTCAAGGTTGCAAATTTTTCGACAACTCTCGTTGCGTGGACGTCGGGGTGCTCATCAAAGAGATATTCGATATTTCCAATTGTATAGCCTTTCTTGGGTTCAGCAATGAAACGGGGGTGGTGGCGCTCCCGTACTTTGATCGTGTCCCCTTCCACCGTTTTGAACCAAAGAATTGCATAATTATCGCTGATGTATGGCGCCATGAGCCATCCCTGGAATTCAACCGTTAGGTTGACCCCAGTTGTTCCTCGATGCGGGTCATCCTATCGTTGAGGACCTCCATTCTCCGTCGGAGATTCTCCCCAACGCTACGGTTCTCCACCACTGAGACCAAGAACAGGAGATCGAGGAGCTTCACAGTTTCGGCGAAGCTCACTGCCCCCAACTCGGCTGACCAAGCCTCAATGAGGAGATCAAAGGCCTCGCGTCGCTCGATGTGCATGAGAGCATCTTGGAACTCTCGTCTAAGCCTGGCTACAAGTTCGTGGAACGTCTGTCTAAATGGCGGTGTATCTCTACCCAACTCTTCGTTCACCTTGAATGCGTACTCTGTTGACCTGGGAGGTATATTGGGGTGGCTCAGGAGGAACGCCCTGTTGAACTTGGTGCCATTCCCCCTCCCACGGATGTAGACTATAGCGTTAGCCACGTGCCTGAGGAAGCTGCTACTCTCCGGATTCGGGATTAGTTTCGCCTTCTTTGGCCTCCCGGAGGCAACAAGAGGGATCCCTCTCTCGGCACACAGCTGGCTGAAGTGGGTGATGGATCTCTGGACTTCCTCCCTAGCCAAATGGTAGTTTCTTACGCGGGCATCATCGAAATGGAGCTTGAAGATCCCTCGTATTAGGACAAGGCTCACCTCTGGCTCCCGCTCCAGTATCCCCATGAGCCCATTGACGAGGAGGCTCTGCTGATCGGCCGATGACGCCGTGAGGATGTGGATCCTCCTGAGGGCCTCTTCCATCCCGTAGCCCGATGCCTCCACGAGTTCCATGAGCTCCGCCATCTCTATCTCTGTCCTCTCTTTCCGATAGTTCCCGCAGAGTATATAGACCACGACGGGCCTGCCAATCTCCCCTTGGAGCTTAAGCGCGTTCACTATGAGATGACAGAACAGAACCTCAATGAGATTCTTCTCCCCATAAAAGAGGTAGAACATTCCCCTCCGAATCCCTCCAACAAGGGCGTCCAATTCCAAGCTCCCCGTTGAGAGGGTGCCCTTGGAACCAGAGCGTAGGAGCTCCAACCCGCTCATGAACCCCAACATAGGCCATGCTCCCTCCTCTGGGAGGCAATATAAACGGAACGCAGATTGGAAGAGGTAGGAGGAGATAGAAAGTGGTATGACTCTGTGTGAGACAACAGAAATTGAGATTTATTTTTAGAGAAAAAAAGGGTTAGATAGGGACGATCTTACGAAGGATTGCCTTTTTGGGACTCTATGCAAATGCATCATCTGGTACCCTGAGACAGATCCTATGACCATGGTTTTGATAATACTCCGCGCGACAGGCTAGTCATGCCACATCAAGGGTCGGATCTATAGTTTCCACCGATCTCAAGTTGATTTAAGAATGGACATGCCAGATTCCTGAGAGGGATTCAATTAATTATTGAATATATATGGGCCCTTCCTCTCTTATCGATTGTTTCGATTACGTTCATGTGACGGAGTGTGTAAACCATCTTTTGTGCAATGTTTTGCCTGAGCTTGAGGGCTTTAGAGAGCTGCTTTGTGGTGAACTGGGGTAGTATAGACTCAGGCAGGAGCCTATGGAAGTCTTGGGGCGCTAAAAAGACATAGCTCTCCAACACCTCGAGAAGGCGTCGGTCATGAATGCTCCAACCTTTTCGCCTCCAGCTACCACGTCCATCATTAATGAGAATCTCCTCGGAGTGGATCAGAATCACCTCAAGGGAAAAATTTGGTTCCCAAATTAGATTTGACAGGTAGACTAACTCCAAGAAAACGTCCTCAATGCGCCCTCTTCTTGGAGACTTTCTGCGAGAGATCGTTGTTCCATCTGTTCTGATGCGCACTATCCACTTAATTTGAGATACAGGGTGAACAAGACGCACCTTATGATGGGGTATGAGTTTAACGAGTTTTTTCTTAATGGCTGAAAAGTTGCTTGTCTGGATCTCGATAAGTTGTTCCCCCCGGACGACGTCGATGAGATAACCCTCTACGTTCTCCTCAATCAGATCCCCGGTCTTTGCGTACCATAGCTTCATGCGGTCATGAAGTGAGTTCTCAACCATCACTAGCCATCCCAGCAAGGGTATTCTTAAAATGCTTTGGCTCTGCAGAAACAAATTTTCAATGGAAACCGTTCCACTCTTATTAACTAGTATTGTTGCTGGTCATAAAGGCCTCAGACATCTTTAAAGAATCACGAAGATTTATGTTTAAATGAAATCTCTCAAAATAATGAGGACCACGAAATCCTTTTTACCGAAAGGCTTGCCTATGTTTCTTTGCGTGGCCGCTGTGGTGTAACGGTAGCATACAGGGTTGTGGATCCTTTGGCCGGGGTTCGATTCCCCGCAGCGGCCCTCCTTGTCAGGGTTGTCTTTTTAAGATAGTTTTGGGGGTATGGTGTTGAGCGGAGGTCGCCAAGCCAGGTCAAAGGCGTAGGATTGAGGTTCCTATTTCTTAGGAATTCGTGGGTTCAAATCCCACCCTCCGCACCAAATGTCGCGAATGAATGGTGGTATTCTTACCCGTGTTTTACCCGAATGATCCATAGTTTATTTGGTTTTTTCAGATGTTATACTCTTTTTCTTGTGCGTTTTCATCCCTTATTTTTTAATGACTGTATTAATTTTTCAAAAGCAATTCTCTAGATTGGGGGGTTAAAATTTAATCCCCAAACCCAAACCCTCTCTACGGCCTTCTCTCTTTCTCTTACTCTCTCTCTAAAAACAAAAAACACACACACACACACGATATGTTGAATAATATACATAGGTGTTTTTTCCTAAATATCACAAAAAAATTAGGAGCAGAGAAGCTCCATGAATTCCTTCCGAAGACGGATAA
>JASLYX010000012.1 GCA_030739585.1 Candidatus Bathyarchaeota archaeon | reverse complement strand
CCGTTTCATCCTACCACTGTTACTTCTCACTCTCAGCATTTCTATTCTATCCCTTGGGAACATTCAGAACTTTATTCCATTGTTTCTCACGGAAGCCTATGGTGGAACTTTAGTTTGGGCGGGTATCTTAACTAGCGTCATGCACGGCGTTGGCAGCGTAGCATCCCTTCTAGGAGGGGCGGTATCAGATAAGTACGATAAGACTCTGATCATGATGGGTGCGCAACTCGGAATTGCAGTCACCATGATTCTCCTTGGGGTTGGCCAGTTTGCTTCTGCAGTTTTGTTGTTCATCCTCATACTATATGGCGTGGCTCGATACCTCCCGGTGCCGACTCAACATGCCCTATCAAGTGTAACTGCTGCCGGCCATCCTCAGGGTATCGGCTTTTCCTATACAGGCATCGCCCTTGGTCAAGTCTTCTCTGCACCATTGATAGGATACCTTATCGATACCTTGGGAATCCGCACTGCATTCCTAGCATGCAGTGTTTTCCCTGTCATCTCCATTTTGATCCTCCTCGTTTTTAGAAAAACGAGAGGTAATTAGTGCACGTACGAATTTCAGGACCTTTAAAACACCCAAAGTTGAAACAAAAGCACGAACCATCTAACAATAACACCTGTTAACATTCAGAACCAAAACCCGTGAAACATCAGATAAAGATTCGCACATCCGTGGACCCGAGAGGGATCGAAGGAATACGGACTATTTTCCCAGCACACTGGCATTTGTAATTTGGTACTCATGAATAGTTGTAATATGCACAAGTTTTTTCGTGAATCTCTGCTTTTAGGTCTATAGGGTTCAACTCCCTTCTACGCGCTACAACCCAAACCCGCTACTTTGTAGGCTATCGGGAAACTCGTAGACTGGTGGATACTATGGTCGAGTATAAGCTTAGGTTTATCAGGCATTTTAAGTTCTGATTCAATCTATGGGACACTGAATCGATCAAGAATTAATCAGAGATGCTGAATATTGGAACAGACGGAAGATGGTATGCGCGCCTCGTTTAAGCTGTAGAATTGCCCCTAATCAGAGATGAGGTCTTCCATGTTTTCGAGCTTCTGCTTAATCCAAAGTTTGAGTTTCTCTATTTCTGCCTCCCTCATCGTCCAAGTATCAAGGTCGATGTGGGTGGAGATGCTCTCGGCCACCATAAACTTTAGAATATTAGGGTCTAATGCGTCCAGCTCCACTGATTTGTTCCCGTATGCCTCTAGGAAGGCATCAGATCGTGCGTCGCTGGTCTTGACAGGCATCGGGGGGAGATCGTGCTTGGTGATCTGATCTTCTGTGAGAGCAACCCTCTTAACGGTAAAGTTCCCCGCGTCGTATTTGCTCAGTCTATCACTGAGGTCCCTCTCGATGTCAATACCACTTGGATCGAAGTCCCCGAAATAGAGGACTACAATGGGCTTTCCGCCAAGGCGTTTCCTCATGTAGGATGCCATCCTCTGGACGTATGTGAAACTAGGGTAGCCCCGGGTGGGAAATGTGCGTACGGCATATTGGTTTGCGATATCACTTACTAGACGGCTCAGGGCGTCCTTTTCCAGACTCACCAAGAGGTGGTTTGGCTGATCTACCCACATAGGCAGCCGGAACTCCTTGTAGCTTTCCCTTAGTCCCGTTATCCGCCTCTTCAGGAACTCCTCAGCCGATGTGAATCCAGTGTCTCCTCTCCCCAGGATGCGGCGACTCCGATCCTCGAGGCAATTCACAGGGACTTTCCTCTGCTCTCTCGCCTTCACCATAAGGCGACTAAGGCGCTTGTAGCTGTTGATGGTGTTAGGGAAAAGGTGCTTTGAGACGAGGCGGTAGTAGAGCTGGCGGAGGGTGAGGGCTGTGTCGTACTGTTTGAAGACCTCAAGGGCCTCCTCTACGACCTCCTCATAGCTCGGCAGCCCCTTTACCATAATAGATCAACTAGGGTGGGTAATCGTATAAATTAACGGGTAATAACAGATTTGTCAATTTTTTTCAGTGTTCGTTCCAGTGGAAGGAAAAGTGTACATTAACTAAAGTCGCGGGAGCAGGATTTGATCTACCATGTCGTCGATAGAGTCTCCTGAGCCGCACTAGTATCACCCTCTTTAGTTAGCATTGTCAGGGCCTGTTGATGATTCGCTGGAAATACATATTAAATAAACATGAGGCGTCCCTTCGTCTACCCTGAAAAGGCTTCCATACGTGGAGAGCTTCCCTTTGAATATCCAAATAGAAGACACTGAACTCATTACACTGTTAGAAGTTGACTCAAAAGAATTGATTTTTAAGAGGAAAAAAACTGGAAAAAAGGTTGGGATTATAGTCTTTATTCTTTCAGGTCTTCCTTGGGAATTGTGACTTCTAGGACCCCGTTATTATATTCAGTGTTCATCTTGTCAGGGTCGATAATCCAGCGATTGAGTTCAATCTCTGCTTCAAAGTCTCCGGCGTGGAGCCTTAGCATCCCGTCAACGACCTCTAGGTTTATGGCATCCTTATCGACTCCCGGAAGTTCAACATAAAGCCTGAGATGCCCCTTCTCTGCGTAGATGTCAAAGTGAGGCCTCCTAGGACTCCCCGGCTTAGGTCTGGGGGAGGCTATGATATCCTCAGGATCCTTCAGCAGTTCTGGTTGGGTGATCATGCCTCTAAATATGAACCCCCTGACCCCAGGACGGTTGATACGCTCAACGCGCCACTTGCCTTGTGGCGTCTCGGACTGGAACCCCTTCTCTTGATCCCTGAACCTTTGGTTGATGCCTTTGAAGCCTCCTAACGGTTTGAACTGCTCCAAGTCTCCCAAGTCGTCTAGCATTGATTCCATAATCTTTCTTTGGAATGCCTTCATCTCGTTGACTATTTCATCAAAATTCATTCACTTTTCTCCTATAGTCTCTCCATAATCTCCAGCATCCGCCTCATCGCTACACTCATCATGAGGAACTGAGCCTCACCTGTTCGAGTGGGGATATATTTACCGTTCTCAATTTTTTTGATGAGACCAGTGCTCCTCAGGCATTTTGTGGACTCGGAAACCAGCTTAGGGTTCATTCTAAGCTCGTTCATAAGTTCCGTGAATCCTATAGGCCTCTCCATGTCCCTGAAGAAGACCCTCATCATCCGCATCCGTCCGTGGTTGGCGAGGGCGTTGAATGTAGCCTCAAATTTGGCCATATCCCTCTCGACCTTGTCTAGTTCGCGTTTCAGAGAGTGCCTATTCCAAGCTGTTGCCTGGAGAGGTATCTCCCAAAGGATTTTGCCGTCCTCTTCGAGCTTCAGTTTCAGCATTGCTGTAGATCTTCCTTACCATTTGGTAAGTTACTAATTGGTAATTACTAAATGGTAACTTAAATATATTATGGGATTACGAGCGTAGGAAACGCTTGATTATTCATTTGGCATTCCACTTGCGCGATAAACCTAACAAGCTATCTGTAGCACTAACGGGCATTATTAAGCTACAAGAATTGTTCCCTCGGAGCAATAACCAACTGCTATCGCTTGGTGAGTCCCGTCAAGCCCTTCAGGTACTAAAATAACCAGTGGACTTTACGTGGAGGGGAATGAGGAAGTAATCAAAGATAAGCCGGACAAGCAAAGGCTAGAGCGAGGCGAAGACACCACACCGACCGAACGCAGATAAAAGGATCCCCTAAAGGTAAATAGAAATGATCTCATCTATCCCATCAAACGTATAGCAAGCTTAGAGCTCGGGACAGCATATAACCTCATTTTTCTTTTCATCTTTTTTCGTCCATATATCGATTATTTCCCTCGCGTTTTGGTGGATATCCCGAATAAAGACTCAATCTGCTAGGTGGACTGTCCCACGTTCAGACCGTTAATTAAGATTAGACAGGTCAGTGATCAGCTTCTTTTTCTACGCCGGGATAGGAGGATAGTGACGGCGGAAGAGTGAGAGCACCGCCTCCTTGACTGGAACCCTAGACAAGTGCACATCACCTTGCCGTCCCTCTCGACAACGTTGTAAGTCCCATGGTTACCAATCACATTATATCTGTCACCTTCGAGGTGTTCCACCCGGCCGGACGCTAGGAGCTTCAGGGCTTTATCGATCATGACTTCAACGTACAAATCATTCACTAATATATTCAATAAGAGTTATCTAAACATTAGTTCTCTCCGGTTAGACACCTGATGACCCCGCGTCATGTTTATCAGTGACTCTCCTATATTGCATGTGAAACGCCATGCCCAGTAAACGAAGCATGAGGCAGATCGAGAGGCAGCAAAACCGGAAGGAGAAAGGGGAAGAGACCAAGGAAAAGGGGAGATTCAAAAAGACCGTCGGCGCCTTGGACATTCCTGATATGACTAGCGAGGAGCTCATGGAGCAGCTGAAAAAGATGAAGGCCATCACCTCCACCGGTCTCGCGATTCACTATAACCTTAAGGTGAGCACAGCGAATAAACTTCTCTCAGAACTCCTAGAGCAAAAAGCTATCACCCTTGCCTCCAGAAGCCACAACCTCAAGGTCTATACCTTAACACCGTAATGATTTTTTTTATTCCCTTTAACCCTTTCATTTACTGACAATACCCTCACTCCCCCACACTTGGTGCGCTTATTCAAATCTCCAATTTCTCAGGAAAAGTCGTACAGTATCCATAGCAGCTACCAATACCAACGTAAATGCCTTAAGGAAACTTAGGTGACCTCCACGTTGTTCTGAAGGTGTTAATTCCTTGGTTTTGAAGTTATTTCAGGATGAAGTTAAGCTCAGTTCCAATTCGTTAAACAGATCGTAGGTTATACTATATTTTATCGATCCTAATCCTCGTCGCGCCTCTTAGATCATGGAAGAGTTTAATGTTTTCGTAAATAGTCCCTATCTTGTTGACTGGTCCATAAGGTTTCGAGTCCTTAAAATAAACCACCAGGGAGTCCTGCATTGGCCAGTATGCGATGTCTCCTACATTCACCGAGTCCACCGCCTTCTCCGTCCCCCGCCGGATCCCTATGATCATTGAGAGACCCTCTCCTCTGACATGGGCTCTACCACTAAGAGGTAGTTTACCGACGATCGCACCGACGGTAAGGGGAGCTAGGATCCTTATTAACTCACCTCGAGCCACTCCCACGCCCTCCAGGACGATCTTAATCGGAGTCCTAGAAACATTTTCAGCCATCTTAGTTTCCCTTTGCAACGTGTAACACGATCTTCTCTGCTACATCGATACCAGTTACTGCTTTGAGGGCCTGCCAGCCAGGCGATCCGTTAGCTTCCAATACCACCGGGCCACGAGGTGTCTCCATTATGTCTACCCCTGAGTAGATAAGCCCTAGGGCATTAGTGGCTCTAACCCCAAGGGCTAAGATCTCATTGGACACTGGCTCGTCCACCATCTTTCCCCCCTGGGCCACGTTGGTTTTCCACTCCCCGGGCCCCCCATACTTTATGGCTGTGGCAACTACTTCGCCCCCCACAACAAAGACACGGATGTCCCTGCCAGGGTTCTCAAGGTATTCCTGAATGATGAGGGGCATACCCACCCTGCTCAACATCTTAAAGGCGTTGTGGGCGATTTCCGGGTCATCAAATCGGAGGCTCCCCTTTCCCATGCTGCTGAGGATGGGCTTATAGACAGAAACCCCCATCTCCCTGCTCCGCTGGTATGCCATCTCCATGCTCTCTGTGGTGTAAGTGGTCGCGATGGGTAGCCCAGCCTCAGAAAGGGCGTACTGAGTCGAGTACTTGTCCCGGGCCCTCCTTAAGCTATATGTAGGATTCACCACATGGATCCCCGAGAAACTCATGTGTTCGATCATGCTAATGCGCCTCGTAAGCTGCTCACAGGTACCGGGGCCAAAGCTCCGGATAAAGCACACATCTGAATCAGTGATCTCGTTTCGTCCCAGCCAAAACCGGGAAGCCTCGTTGGAGATCTCTGAGGATACGTCCATGATACTTCCCGATGTTACCTCGTGACCTAGACGGGCTGAGGTCTCTTCAAGCTCAAGGCCATTGGCACTCTGTGCTCGGCCATATAGAATTAGGACCTTCATGGGGTGCCCTCGATACTCAACACCCCCGGGTTAATATACTACTCGTTCGGCTCGCGCGCAATGACCCCTAATTCGCGCGCCTATAAATTATGCGCCTTAAAGCTAATGGAGGTAAACTATGACTCATTGACAAAGGAGTAAATATCTATGGGAATATTTTTTACAGTCAATGGTGACGAAATCCGAGATATAGAGTTACTGAGAGTCGATCTCCACGATAGGCCCACTTTGCTCTTGTAGATCGCCCTAACGCGTATCCTAGACATGCGGAACCTGATCTTCGGCTCTCGAGGTCCTTGCAAAAGTCTATGAATCCTGCGCGGTCGGTGGTGTGTTAGAGGGTATCACCTCGAGATTGGTGTGATGTAGATCCCTGACAACAGTGGACCCCGCATCGCTTTCATGCCTCTGTTTATGGGCCCAGAATGATAACTTGCGTTTGCGGATGAATGCTCATTTAATCAAACTTGCCCCTCAGGGAGAGGTAAAATGTTTGTCTCTATAGGGAGACGGGGGACCTGTCCAAGGCTATGAAGGTGTGCTGTATCATTGAGTCTCTCTACTCTCCGCTCATTAAACTGAGTCTCATCGAGGACGCTTAGGCTCGCTGCGGAGGAATGAAAGGTAGTAAAGGAAAGATTGGTTTCCTCAATTCTTAACCACCAGGCAATAATGTTAACTATAGTGCCCCCATGAGAGACGATGAGGGTGGGTCGATCCTCTATAGAATTAATTTTATCCATAAACGCTTTGATCCTACGGTAGAATTTCCTCCACGTCTCTGCCTCCGGATAGGGCTGCCAGTCCATTATAGGGTCCGATGGGCTCCTGTAGAGGTGCTTAACTTCAGCTTTTTTTCTATTTGCTGCTACACCATTATTAAACTCTCTGAGCTCCTGGAAGGGTATCATCTCACGTCCCACCTCCTCAGCAATGATTTCAGCGGTTTGGTGAGCCCTCTTAAGGTCACTACAGTAAAACGCATAATCGACCCCTTTAAGATCTCTTTTGAGCCTAGACGCAATTGCACGCGCTTGGTCTCTGCCGTTCTCAGTAAGGGCCACTTGTGACCAGCCTCCGGTGAGGTCGCTTATCATATGCTCTCCCTCTCCATGACGTATGAGTATTATAGTCTCCATCGTAGTTCCCTTCAAGTTCTCCCGTTAATCCTTACAATGGGGTCATTAGAAGTACCATGTTAATAGCTGATACTAAGTCAAAGGATTTAAAAGGGAGAACTACGCCTGCGTGCCCTGTGTGCAGGTTGCCGTGAGGCATTCTGGACATAACACAAAATAGGAGTGAAAGTATTGGGTTATAGAGAGAGGCGCGGTGGATACGACCGCGGCCCGCGTGAAATGACTAAAATCACGTGCTCTGATTGTGGCCAGGAAGGAGAAGTTCCTTTCAAGCCAACAGAGGGTAGGCCGGTCTACTGCCGTGAGTGCTTTGCTAAGCACAGGCCGCCAAGAAGGTTCTAAATAAGCTCACACGCCGAATGGCGATCATGAGTTAAAGTCGAATCAAGATTGTAATTTTTTTTCTATTTTTCCGAGTCAGTGGCTTCCCTAGATAGTATTACCAATAATAGAGATTAGGACTTCTCAACGAGACTTTTTTTGGCAATTTGGCAGGGCCGAAGTTATTCGGCCAGATTAAATGCCTGTTTACCCCACTCGTCGATTCTAGAAAGTCTCTAAGTATCTTGGTTTTCTTCACTCTGTTCAGTATGGTAAGCCTGGTTTGGTCTGTGATCTTCAGGAGCTGTACAGGTATCTTGTGGATGACTTTGTTGTGGGGTTCTGTCAGGGTTTGAAGGGCGGGATTTCAAGGTGAAGGTTGAGAGTGTAGCCCGGAAGAGGAAGGGTAAACGGGAGTATCTTAACGATGTTGAGACCGGTCGGATGATGGGGAAGCTGGATGAATTCTTCAGGTCTAAGGTGGATATTCCTTTAATCCGGCATGGTAAGAGGCATCGAATCGAGACTTTGATCAACGAGGAGTCCATTCTTTCCTCTCCTCTCTCAGATACTTGGCCAGCAAGAGTGCTTCGCTCGCCCTGCGAGTCTCATACTTGTCTCAGAATAGTGTTAGTACCATGGTTCTGGCGTATAACGTTTAACGGGTTATACATAATCAGCTCTTGTTTGCGATGGTTGGTAGGAGTCTACCAAAGAATCCTGCGCGGATATGAAGATGAGGTCAAGAGGTCTTCAATGAGTTCTAGGACCTCATATAGGGAGTAGAAGGGCGGCTACAATAGCGCGATTGCGATGTTGAATAACTTTGAACTGAGAAGGAGGACTCAGATGTTGCCCTTGATGGAGGCTCCTTGGCCTGTTGGACGTTCAGTTAGCTAATTTTACTAAGAACGGCCTGGTCTTTAAGCTCATCTTTTTGGCCTGTCAGAACCATAGCTGAGGATTAAAAGGATTTCTAAAAAGAAATAGAACCAAATGGCGTAATGAAAATCTGCTTGTAGTTCTACACTTCAAAGAAAAATACGAAAAATGCGAGGACGATGAGGATAAGGCCTGTAATCAGGTTCTCGTTGTGTTTCAGGAAATTCCACTTCATCGTTTCTATCCCCCTCCTACCGAGGGCGACCATAGTGAGGATGCCCCCTAGGGTTGCTACAACATGTATGATTGCGACAAGGGTCAGAATGCCGATTCCATCCGCCCCGGCTATTAAGAAATAACTCCCCATGGGAATGCACGGGGAGAAGAAGAGGGCAGTTGCCATGATGGTGATCACCCGCCCCTTGGATCTGTCATTGAGGTTCGATATGTCCACTCCATGATGGTGCCCATCAGCCCTATAGTTTCTGTAGATGTATACGAGGCCGAGGAAGATGAACATCACAGGTGTAACAACTTCCATTAGTACCTCATTTGATACGGAGAGCTTGAACCCTATAATCCCCATTAGGAGTCCCAGCAGGATTGTACTTACAAGGTGAGGAATGATGATGAGGGTCGCTGCCCAGAAGGTATCCTTCGGGGACCATTTCTCGGCCCTGCTGATAAGGATCAGGGGGAGCCAGTGGTCAGGGAGGATCGCATGGGTTATACTAACGAGGAAAGCACCTGTGAGGATACTAAGCATGTCAACAAGGTTCAATAGAATCCTGATATATATTTTTATATGGATAGGGTTGCGAGGTTGGTCCCATACATATCATCCCTTTGACATCGATAGTGGAAACCCTCTCCTACTTGGTGAAGTTGCAGACCTAGAAACAGACACCACGGGCACAACCAGTAGACTATTGAAGTCATAATGGGAAAAGAAATGCATGTCTCTCAAGTTTCTCAAGAAGACCTTCGTGGAGCTCGTCGGCGTGGACTCCCCCTATGGTTTTGAGGAGCCTATGATCCGACACTTCAAGGAGACAATAGCCTCGTATGTAGATGAGGTGCTAGAGACCTCTCGGGGGAATGTCTTTGGAATCCAGCACGGCAAGGACGATGATGCGCCTACAATTGCCTTAGCGGCCCACATGGATCAGGTGGGCTTTGTCGTCTTCAATATTAATGAAAGAGGCTTCATTAGGTTTAGGAAGGTGGGGGGAGCCTCTAACCGAGCGATCCAGGGGCAGCAGGTCCGTTTAGTCACGGAGAAAGGGCCCGTTCTTGGCGTCATCGGGGTCAAACCTGGGCATGTTACCCCTCCATCCGAGACGAACATAGTCCCTGGGATCCAGGAGATGTACATAGATATAGGCGTCTGGAGCCGGGAAGAAGCCGAGGAGATAGGGGTAAGAGTAGGAACCCCGATAGTGTTCAACGCTAGGCCACTAGAGCTCGCCAACGATCTCATCACAAGCCCAGCTGTGGATGATAAAACTGGGCTTGCAGTGCTCATCGCTGTCGCAAAGTCCCTCAAAGAAGAGGCAGTACCAGCCACAATCTACTATATCGGCACCGTGGAGGAAGAGGGGGGCCTTAGGGGGGCGGCAGTGGCTCTCCACGACCTTGATGTCGACGTTGCGGTGGCAGTGGACACGGCGCCCTCCGGTTGGCAGCCCGATATCAACATGAAGGACATTGTTTATGAGGTGGGAAAAGGGCCAGCCATCCACCTTGGGGAGATGGGGAGAAAAAGCACCTGGATCTACCATCCACGGGTGAGAGGGTGGCTCATCGATTCGGCGGACGCCGAAGGCATCCCATATCAGTCGAGCTTCCAGCTCGGGGGGACAGACGCCTCGGCAATGGCCCAAACCCGGGGAGGCATTCCAACGACGACGGTGGGTATTCCCCGGAGGTATTCCCACAGTCCAGTGGAGACCTTTGATCTCAAAGACATGGATAACCTTGTCAAGATCTTGGTCGCGGCTCTTCGTGGGCTCAAGCCAGGCTTTAATCTGTTAAGAAGTTGAGTTTGAGGCTAATCCTAAGTAATCATCGTGTGATAGATGAAGGTATCGTTGAGAGGAACTGGACTCTAGTAGAGTATGGGTGTATCGTCTTAACTGGGTTCTAGGAACACTTCTGTTGTAGGGTCTCTTCGCTAGCTGAGTGTCCTCTAAGAGTCGCCATATTATAGAGGGGAGAGGAACTCCTTTCTCTCTAAAACTCCCGTATCTCGCCACAGTCAACGTCTGAGGCTAGTTCATTGGGGACCACGCACGGTTATAAGGTAGCGAAGTGGATCAAATGAGAAGTGATCAATTTGGGCAATAGACCTGCATATCTCGATATCAGGAGCGAGTTCTGGCGGGAGCTCTTCAATAAGGCCTTGGAGTACGAGGCGTACCTCGCGGATAACAAATCGGAGCACATCAAGAGATGGCGTGACTCCGAGGCGAGGATCCCAGATCTCAGTAAGAGGCAGTTAAATTGCCTTCGAGGATATAGCCGAAATCTGAACGTCCTGGTCTACAGCGGTATATGGTGTGGGGACTGTTCTCGACAGGGTCCACTACTGAAGGTCATCGCTGATGCCTGCGGAGATGATGTCAAACTCAGGTTCATCGACCGGGAGACCTCCACGGATCTCAAGGACGAGCTCAGGATAGTGGGGGCAACT
Source organism: Candidatus Bathyarchaeota archaeon (assembly GCA_030739585.1). Taxonomy (NCBI): domain Archaea; kingdom Thermoproteati; phylum Candidatus Bathyarchaeota; species Candidatus Bathyarchaeota archaeon. Next base: position 11,302 of record JASLYX010000012.1, on the reverse strand, counting down.
CGGGTGCCCATTGTAGTGTTTTTTTCAGAGGACTTTTGGGAGATAGCTAGGTTCGGGGAGCGCACCCTCAGCATCTATAGGGCCAAGGCAGCAAGGGATATCGGGAGAAAATTTGACGCCGGGATCCTGAGCCCTAAAGCAAGAGAGAGAGAGCTTGCTGAATGGACAGACATCTTCGAGCGGGTCCTCATTATGCTCCGGCTCTCACCTCCCCTTAGGAAAAAATATGGGGACTAACTAGGATTATTACCGCGGTAATATTTCCAGCTCCATATGGGAGCTGTCTTTTCTGAAAATTCTCAGCGCGCGCGATACAATTTAATAGAAAGAATAGTGCACTATCGTGATTTGCACACGCTGTTGAGATTTAATTCAAAATGATTGAGATCCGTGAGTATCTGGCTCCTTTGAAGGGTAACATCCTAGTCCTAGTGTCAAGTTTAATGATGTGGCATTTCGTTCTCCAGATGGTCTCGCCATATGAAGCCCTGTACATCTTTTCTATAGGGGGTTCGGGTGTGGCTTTGGGTATACTTTCTACCACAAAGACTTTGTTCTCCACCTTTCTCAGGATTCCTGGGGGATATCTTGCGGATAGACGAGGTAGACGTAAGGTTATTGGTATAGCTGCTATCGTCTCCTCTCTGGGATATCTATTCTATGTTTTTGCTCAAAACTGGTTATGGCTGTTGCCGGGTGCTTTTCTTCTTTCCATGGTAGCCCTTTCTGAGCCCGCTGTTGAGGCTATTAAAGCGGATAGCATCAGACCTGAGGAGAGGGGTAGAGGTTATGCTATGTTAAACACAATACCGATGATACCAGCTATGATCGCCCCAGCCATTGGTGGATTATTAATAGCGGAAAGTAATGCTGATTTTGGTATCAGCCTATCGGGTATAAGAAACGCGTACCTAGCACTTTTTGTTGGGGTGGCCATAATGGGCTTGATACGACTCTTCTTTCTAAGGGATATTTACCAGCCTGAAGAAAGTGGTCAAAAATTGGGGCTGAACATGTTTAGGGATGTTTATCAAACGGTGAGCCAGTCACCACCTTCCATTAAGAGACTCATGCTTTTAGGGGGTTTCTTCATGTTCTGTTTTCATGTGGACGATAGTTTTAGGGGGATCTATGCAATAAATGTCGGAGGACTCTCCACGGTGGAGTGGGGACTGATAGTATCCTCGACAATGGTGATATCCTCGTTGGCAGCATTATTGATAGGTTGGGCCGTAGACCGGTATGGTCGGAAGAGAGTTTTCATCCCAGCCGTTTCTTTATTAGGGATTAGCTCCCTGTTATTCATATTCTCCAACAGCTTCCCCATGTTCCTGTTCGCCAGGATTCTCGGCTCCATAGGCAAGTATGGTAGAATGATCGCATTTCAAGTGATCGTAGCAGATTCAATTCCAGTCTCAATCAGAGGCAGGATGATGGGAGTCTACAACATTTTCTCTAGCCTTGGTTCATCGAGTGCGATGATGTTCTCGGGGCTCCTTTACGATGTCTCTCCTGTACTACCTTTCTACACAGCGGTTCTCGCGTATGTCAGTGCAGCTCTGGTAGCAGTAAAATTCTTGCACGAGCCGGATATACAACAACTTTGAGAAGTACTGCACGCGCGACTTTGTTACAATAAAATCCATCAACTCAATCCGAAATAGAATCTTAAACTTCTTCAAAGTTGAAAATCTGATGCTAAACATAGTAGAGTCAAGCAGAGAGCGACGGTCAGTGGTTTCATTCTACGTAAGTAAAGATGTATGGCGCAATCCTCTTCTTATTTTGTTACAATGGAATAATAGATCTTGAAAGGAGAAAAACAATATCCTTCAACAAAACAAAGTTCTTTGTGAAATCTACTAATTGGAGGAACTATCCACAGTTCAGAAGGTTTTCAGTGTTTTCTTTCTTTTCTTAGCCTTAAATTATGATTGATAGGTAACTAAAAATATCATAATTTTGACTAGTTGGTTTTTTTCACATATGGCACGTTCACGCACACTATAATTAACTAAGATCGACTCGCACTATTCAGATGCAAAAAGCTTACATCGATTGAAAAGGGGAGACTTAAATCAGGATTTCGGGTTTCTTTCTCAATCCAAGGTAAAATGCTATATTTGCGTGAAGATCTTTCTTTATTCTCATTCTCCCTGGTAGGGCGCTCAATACGGGATTTATGCCGGGACCATGTCCTGAAGAGTCACTCCAACCGTGGATAACTACTCCGATGGTCATGGCTCCCTCGTAACGTCCACGTCCGTAGGCGCAATAATGATCTTTGATTGCTACTATGTCGCCGAGTCTAATCTCCTGCAATCCATATTTAGCTACATATTCAGGGCACGTGGTCTGGATATCGTAATCGTTGGTCTCCACGCATGGGTCGGATCCGATTCCCGATCCCATCAGGAAGCCGGGAACCTCTTTAGTGACGGGAACAATGAGTTGGCCGCCCTTTTCTGATAATTCCATTTTATGAAGTAGTCGTGGAGATATCTTGTTCACCCTCACATCCTCAAAACCCTCAATCTCTAGCCCAACACCACATGCTCTGATCTGAATTTTATCTAGAAGAGCTAGCTTCTCGAGTACCTCATTTGGGAACCAGACCATATCGTCAGATCCAGCGTGCCTGCCGGTGTATACGCCTTTTGCACCCTTTGCTTCTCCAGAGATTACCTTTGCCTCATTCCCAATGCAAGCGAGGATCGCAAGGGCGCATTCACTGGGGACAGATCTATCCCTACCCTGTATGGTCACTCCAGGCTCAATATGGTCTGCTCCAGCCTGGCCGAAAGCTAGGTCTCCGACCTGGACGGTGTAAGAGATCGATGCGGTACCAACCGATAGTTTCGGTCTTCCATCCCATGTAACGGTGTATCCCCTGCTGGAGGGGGGTTGAATGACGCCTTGGACAGCAGTTATTATTAGACTATCCCTATTGGTTTTCATGGGTAGGCCCTCTCTTTTCATGTTTGTTCATAATCCCAAATAATTGGCTATATTTGCCTCTGAGTCTATCGTCCCCTTTATTCTCCCTGATCTTGTAGACAGGATATTTGTCGCCCCAATTCCTTTTCCAGCGATATCGCTTGGACCACAGCAGACAACACCAATAGTTACTCCGTTCTTATACTGTCCTCTACCGTAATCGCTCTGGACATCTTTTAGGAGTAAAATGTCACCGAAACGGAGTTCGTTGAGTCCATATTTTTTGATGTCAGGCGGAAAACACGTTTGAATTGACCAGTTTCCTTGCTCTGACGGCCTTTCACCTGCTCCCTGCGAGATCAGAAAATTAGGGATCTCCTTAACTACAGGAACAACTAGTTTTTCATCCTCCTCATAGACACCCATTTTGTCCAACAAATTTGGGGAAAGGCTCAACAACCGGACATCTTCATAGCCCATGATATGTAGACCCACGCCACAAGCCTTCACCTGAATCTTATCGCCAATAGCCAATACATCTAGCACTTCCTCCTCAAAGTGCAATTGCACGTGGTGTGCTCCACGTTGTTGGAACGCCCGGAGGCCATGCTTCCCAATCACAATCCCTTTTTCACCTTTACCCTCCCCACTTAGGACCCGAGCCTCGTTGCCTATACACGAGTATAGCCGGTACCCCAATATCCAAGCATCTTTTCCTGTACCATCAGTCGATACGCCTGGTTCCGCCCTGTCGCCGTTAGCCCAACCGAAGACCTTCTCGCCGATCTTAAGGTTATAATTAATTCCCCCTACTCCAATAGCCATCTTTGGTTTACCATCCCATGTGACCCAATAATTCCTCAAAGGTATGGCTGGAACAATCTCTCCCTGAACAGCGAATTCGATTATGCTTTTTTTATTCGATGCAACCACTGAAACACCACGATCAGTTGACCGTTACTTTGTATTAAAAATGGTACGCTAAAGAGATTTTTTTTCTGATCATGCACACACACGACACCAAGATTTCCTCTTCACCCAATCCTCAGTGAATACCCTTTAATCGCGCTGTTACTTTTGTATTTGGGCTTGCGCAAGGTTCCCTATATTCACGTCATATCCTCCTCGATAGGTTTTGGCGCTCCTTTTTGTTAAAAGAACAGGTATTTCTGGATAGAAAATATTTGGAATGTTACTGATCAGATAGTAGCCAAAGTAGTAGTCCATTTTGAGCGTGCATTCTGTTTCCAGCTTGCTCAAAGACCACAGAATATGGACTGTCCATTATCTCATCGGTAATCTCATAGCCTCTGTGGGCTGGTAGGCAATGCATGACTATTGGATCCTTGGATAAGTCAACTTTGTCTTTAGATCGCTTTACGCTACAGTCTGGCTGTGCCTTCTTGAGGAGTTCCAAGTCCACCTGGAACGGGGGGAAAGCCTTCATGCGCAATTTCGCTTCCTCTTCCATCCCTGCGCTAATCCAGACATCAGTGTAAAGGATGTCTGCCCCAACGACGCCTATATCAGAGTTGTGTGAGACCTCAACTTCTCCTCCGGAGTGATCCTTGATTTTCCTTAGAATTTCAGGGCTCGGGCTATACTTAGGATTTTCAGGGCAGACAACTGTAACCTCCATACCAACGCTGCTGCAACCGATCATAGTGGAAGCGGCAGTATTACATCCCCCGTCTCCCACGTAAGCGATCTTTAGACCTGCTAACTTTCCCTTATATTCCTGGATGGTTAGGAGGTCGGCCAGGTTTTGGCACGGATGATAAGTTTCAGTCATTCCATTAATGATGGGTATGGTGGCAGCTGCTCCGATCCGCTCTACTGCATCCTGCTTCAGGGCCCGGATCATAACAGCGTCCACGTACTTATTCAGGTTCTTAACTCCGTCCTCTAGTGTCTCGCTCCTTGTAAACTTGCCTCCTTCAATACTATAGAAGATCGCGTGACCCCCTAACCGATTCATCCCTGCCTCAAAGCTGATCCGAGTCCTCAGGGATGCCAACTCGAAGAGCATAATAAGCGTCTTGTTTTTCATGGAGTCTCCATATTTCCCTGGGTTAGCTTTGATCCTGGTGGAGAGATCTAATATCTCATGGACCTGCTCCTTATTCAGGTCAAAATCCGATAAAAGATTCATACAATCACCATCTAAAAGAGACATTCATTTAGAAAAATAAGAGGGGTGGATCATTTGTCCCCGATCGGCACTGAGACCACTCTCTTCTTGAGCTCATTGATTCCTTTGGCTTCGATCTTCCGCTTCAGGTTCCAAGCTGAGACACTAGGAAGCCCCCAAAGGTTGATGAACCCCACTGCATCTCCCTGGTCATAATGGGTGTTTATATCAAAGCTCGCTAGGTTGTAGTCGTATAGGCTGAGGGGTGACACCCGGGCTACAGGCTTTGCCCTGCCCTTGAATAGCTCCATAGTCACCTCTCCGGTGACGTTCCGCTGCGTGCTATCAATAAACGCGTCTAAATCCTCCTTGAAAGGGTCAATCCAGAGCCCCTGGTAGACGATGTTAGCCCAGGTGTGATCTATTTGGAATTTAAATGATTTCTGGTGCTTGGTAAGAACCATTTTCTCCAGATCATGGTGGGCAGCTAGGATGATCTCAGCTGCGGGAGTCTCGTAGGTCTCCATAGTCTTTAGGCCCACTACGCGGTCCTCCATGTGCTCAATCCTACCGATGCCGTGCTCTCCGCCCTTTATGTTAAGAAGTAAGAGAATCTCCACTGGGCCCATATTCTCACCGTTTATACTGGAAGGCACGCCCTTGTGGAAACCGATCTTTACATACTCTGCTTTATTAGGGGCCTCCTCGACGTCAACGGTCCACTCCCAGACCCCCTCGTCCGGAACCATCTGGTCAGGGTGCTCTAGGATACCGCCCTCGATGCTCCTTCCCCATAGGTTTTGGTCCACACTGTAGGGGTTGTCCACCGTTACAGGGATAGGGATCCCATGCTCCTTAGCCCACGCGATCTGGCCGTTCCTATCAAATTTCCACTCCCTAACGGGTGCAATGATCTGGAGGTGGGGATTCATCGCCTTGAACGTGAGGTCAAATCTGACCTGGTCATTCCCTTTCCCTGTGCACCCATGTGCTACCGCGTCTGCGTCCTCTATCTCAGCCACCTCAACCACTTTCTTGGCGATAAGGGGCCTACTAATGCTGCTGCTTACAGGATAGGTGCCCATGTAAAGGGCATTGGCCTTTATGGCAGGAAAAACGTACTCCCTAGCAAACTCCTCCTTCGCGTCGAAGGTATAGTGGTTAAGAACTCCGAGAGCCCAGGCCTTCTCCTCAACTACCTTTAGGTCCTTTTGCTGCCCCACATCCAGAATGCAGCTGATAACGTCCATCTTGTACTCCTCCTGAATCCACTTTAACATCATGGAGGTATCTAGTCCGCCCGAATAAGCTAGAACGACTTTCTTCTTGACCATTATTCATGTAACTCCAATTTTGGAATGGGAATTAGCACTATGGCAAAGTTATAAATTTTACGACATGAGTGTTGCATTTATGAATAAAGATGGCTCAACTGGGACAAAGTCGGTGGCTCAGGTAGTCAGGGAGACCATACGGATGAGACCCTCCGTAATGGACGCTCTGAAGTTGCAGATAGTCAACTACTCTGCCCTAGCCCGAATACTCCAATCTGAAATTGAGGAGGGGAGCCTGGAGGCCATTAAAGCAGCCATCATCAGAGTAAGTGAGGAACTGGAATCAGAGACCTGGCTCCAGGAGGAAAAAATCCGGAACATCCTAAAGGACTCAGTAGTGAGACTCCAGGACAAGATCTCTGTCATCATCTCCCCTGATGAGTTAGACATCCCTTACATCGTCACGGCATATCTCACCGATAGCTACGTTTACATGATTGACCAGACGGTCCTAAAAACGGAGATTCCCGACCATGTCCAGGAGGCTAAAAACTTGGTAGCCCTCATCCTCATCAGCCCGGAGATTGTGGAGACCACCCCGGGATTTGTCGCCTTTATCACCAACCTCCTCGCTAGTAGGGAAATCAACATCATCGAGTTTATTAGCTGTTCCACCAATACCGTCATCGTTCTGGACGCTACGGACGCCCTAAATGCCTTTTCTCTCCTCCAGAACTTCATATAAAACATAGGATTCGCCTTTAAGAGAAAGCTTTAGTACAGAGGATGGTTTATTGGATATTAATGGCGGAAATTTGCCCCGTCTGTGGTTTGCCAACAGATCTTTGCGTTTGTGAGGAAATGAGCAAAGAGGCCCAGCGGATACGGATTCGGATAGAGCTTCGGAAATGGGGAAAGAAATACACCGTTGTCGACGGTATTGACTCCAAGGAAGTGCGACTACCTAAACTTGCGGCTACCTTAAAGTCGAAGTGTGCCTGCGGTGGATCGGCTAAGAACGAGCAGATCCTTTTACAGGGAGATCACAGGGAGATCGTAAAAACCGTGCTGGTGGGCATGGGATTTCCTTTGGAGAATATCGAGGTGCAATAAACTGAACCGTTCATATCATACCCCAGTTCAAATTAAAAGACTGTATAACTCAATTGGATGGTAATTTGAGAACGTTTCTAAATTCGTATTGGGTTTTATCATGTGAGGCTTATTAAATGGGTGATTTGAGGTTTATAACCCAATAGTTGAACAGAAACATGTCAATAAAAAAAGGCACTTTTAATATACAATATAATAATTTTATTGAGAAAAATGGCTTGGGCATTCACTCGAGGTAGTTATGTGAGATATAAAAACAATGGGGTCCAAACAATTCGACATAGCGAGCTCAAATCGAGTGGAAATCCCAAAAGGATTAATTGACATCCTTAAACAGATCAAGCACAAGAGACCTCAACCCAAAATTTGTCCTAGCTGTATGAGCTCTAATATTTTTCCACAAAAGTCATACGGTATATTCCCTACAATATACAGTTGCAGGGATTGCGACTACAAAGGAAATATCGTACTTGAAATAGATCTCGGAAAGCAGGAATGAGATCTCTAAATCCCAATGCGGGATAAACCCATTCTATATCTAAGAAACTAGATAATCTTCGAAAATAGACTCGTAATCAGGGAGTTTAAATAACATCTAGAAGCTAACGAACTTGGATCACATGAGTTCGGAGCAGACGGAGTACTATAAGGCAAAATACCAGACCCTAAAGGACCTTCCGGGTGTGGGCCCCAGCACGGCATCCAAACTCAAGGAGATTGGTTTCAGGACAGTAGAAGCGGTAGCAACAGCGACGATCCACGAGATGGTCTCAGCTGGAATCGGGGAGACCACCGCGGATAAGGTTATCTCATCTGCAAGGAAGTCCATGGCCATTACCTTTGTCCGGGGAGACGAGCTCGTCAAAATCCGGAGTTCAATCGGTCATCTTACCTCGGGATGTCCCAGCCTCGACTACCTTCTTGGTGGGGGCATCGAGTCCCAATCCATTACGGAGTTCTACGGAGAGTTCGGGACAGGAAAGTCCCAGATCTGCCAGCAGCTTTGCCTCACGGTCCAGCTCCCCTACGATCAAGGGGGCCTTGAGGGGGGCGCCCTCTACATTGATACTGAGAACACGTTCCGCCCTGAGAGGATTACCCAGATGGCCCCCATGTTTAACCTTGATCCTGATGAGGCACTGCGGAAGATCATCTTCGCCGAGGCGTACACATCGAACCACCAAACGGTGCTCTTGGAAAACGCCGATGAGGTCATCAAGGAGAACGAAATACGCCTTATCGTGGTGGACAGCGTCACGAGTCATTTCAGGAGTGAGTACCTAGGGAGAGAGATGCTGGCTCAGAGGCAGCAAGAACTCAACAAGCACCTACATAAACTCATTAGGCTCTCTAGGGCGTTCAACACCGCCGTTGTGGTCACCAACCAGGTGATGGCTCAGCCCGACGCGTTCTTCGCGAAAGCCGTCCAACCAGTCGGGGGGCACATCATGGGCCACACGAGCCACACCAGAGTATTCCTGCGGAAGGGACGAAACAACTTAAGGATCGCAAAGCTGGTGGTGAGCCCCTTCCTTCCGGAGGGGGAGATGCCGTTCAGGATCACGGAGAGAGGCGTGGAGGGAGACAAAGATTATTAGAAAAGGAAAAATTATCGATGTCAACAAAAAAAGTTAGTTACGATATTATCTCCTTCTTTGACAACCTCAAAGAGCGAAAGTTCTCTGAAGCCTCCAAGGCGATCAAATCCCTCAGAAAGAAGCGGTTCGGGGGCGCAGAGTACCAGAATGGGTATATCAAGGCGTTTGATGGCATCCTCACAAGTATCCGAACCGGTGATAGCCGTGACTTCCTTAATCGCGCACCTTTTGACCCCCAGAACATGATACGATATCTAAATGGATTCAGAGGCTATATCAAAGGTAATACCCATTCCCAGTTTGACGTGGGCTACTTTATGGCCTGGTCAGACTTTATTCAGTACCGTCTGGACACAGAGAATTCTTCCTAACCCATCGTCTGGAATATGGTGAAGAAGAGGACCCACGATGTTATCCATGTGAAGAAAAAAGCACCCACACCTATCTTAAGGCCCCGGGTTCTCTCGACTCCATTCCTGTTGGAGAGGACGTCCGAAAGACCCAAAAAGATTATAGCACCGAGTAAAAAAGTGCTCTCTCCCCTGAGCGGAAAGAAAACTTGCAATATCGAGGTGATTATAGCCACGCCAACGGCTGCAATCACTTTAATCCACCAGATCGTTTCAGAGACTTTCATTCAATCTCGTCCCAGGATATCATCTCATAGTTTGATAATCGATATATAAGTGATTACCCGAAATGAATTTTTATTCTTAAGGGAACACATGCACGTTGCTTTAAAAGGGATATTTTAACATTAGACGTATTTCTCTATTTGAAAATTGAAATACATCTTGAGTTCTGGCTTTTCGCGACTAGAAAAAGGAGAGGGAATACGAGTTAATATCCTCTAAGCTATGGGTAATGAAATTACACAGCTCATTTATTTCGAACCTTTAGGGTAATTTGAGGAAAGATACTAAGTTATGTTAATTATGTGGTCCCCGGCTGGAATTCCATTAACATTTCATAGTAAGTGCGACTCTGCCATTTTGTAGGAGCAGTTCTTCTCAGCCTTCTCCAAACCCAGCGGGCGTGTATAAACAACAATGAGAAATATCTAGGGATAGAGTTCTTCTATACTATTGAGTCAGACCTTCATTCAGAACAGAAATTATCCGTCTAGTTCTAGTCATTCAAAAAAAATATTTGAGGTAGTCGGGATCTAATCTAGTTAAAAAAAAGGTTTCGACCTTTTTAACTGATATATCGTATGTTCTTCTCATCGTTCCTCTCATATTCTGCGTAGTTCTCGTGCTCCCCTAGGCTCATGCGAATAGAGGCGTTGATCTTCTCGGCCCGCTTTATGAGTTGGGAGGTGTCCAAATCGAACTCTAGGAGGGCGGATAACTTGTCCAGAACTGCTTTGGATGAAAGATGTTGAGGGATGTTAGTATATTTTATCTCTCCCATAAGACAAACGCCATCGATGCCCCGGTTCTTTGCGATCCCTATGATAATGCCATTGAGGCCGTTCACAGCCCCTTCTCCCTCAAGAAATTCAATACCGTAGGCCTCGAGGCGTTCCTTCAGCTTTCTATTATTGTATACGCCGTAGACTTTTGGGGTATCAGGATAATCACTGGGATATGCTGCCATAGTATAAATCATCTTAACATTGTACTTTTCAGCAATGTCAATGACCTGCTCGGCGAGGTTGATTGCCTCCTTTGGTGAGGAGGGCTGGGAGTCCCCCACACATATGATGAGGTTCTTATCCGGAACACAAAAGAATCTGTGCCTCACTGAGAGGAGCTTTGCGAGACTGTCTTTATAGATGGTTACGTTCTGGGGACATCGAATCTCTACAAACTTATCCGCCTCTAGGCGGCAGCGGAGAAAGTCTGCCGAGATCTTTGCCAGGAATCCCATTCCTGGCCACGCCGCAATCATTATGGGTTCCTTGAGTTGAGGTTCCGAGATGACATCAATATCCATGGGACTCGCTTTATGTTTGACCAAGTTTCCATTAAACCTTTTGTCGCGTGCACTCAGGTATTTGTTGTCTAATCGTATCCAAAAGGAGAATTAAAGGTATTGATGCAAACCTAAGGTTATTTCCAAATGGTAATTTAGTCGATCAATACAACGTGTGAATGTCTCAGGTTTTTGGGATGATATTTAAACGCATGAGATAAAACATAAATAAGATTTTCGGTGGTCTGCGCATGAATTTGCTCTTTCTTTGCAACAAAATCATCATAACTAAATTTTGAGGCGTATAGTCGAAACGGAAGATGGCTTAACCT